>JASFZJ010000031.1:0-28501 GCA_045267865.1 Sulfurovum sp.
CAAGATGCACGATATTGTTATTGGACTATTGATTAATGTCTTGGATTTTGGACTTTTATTATAAGTATAAATTATATCAACGGAATGGGTGCATTACCACTTTTTTGTCTAAAGTGTAGTAATTTTTAGTAAGGTGCAAAAAATAAAGTGTAGTTGTTCGTCATAAAGACTACAACTCCTTTACAAACAACTCTTTCTGACTCTTAGGAATAGTCTTTGTTGTAGGTATTTGAAGCACTTCATAAGACTTTGCACCTTTTAGATACTCTATTGTTACCTTATCACCTATAGCTATATTTTTGGAGGCTTTGGCTTTTATACCATTTACTAATACGACTCCTGATTTTAGCATATCGGTGGCTACTGTTCGTCTTTTGACTACATTTACAGCACTTAACCATTTATCTACTCTCATATTTTTTCCTTATTGCTTGAACATCGCTTCTGCCTTTTTGGCTTCGGTGATGCCTTTAAGACTTAGCTCTCCATCTATAATGAAAAGCTCTCTTTTAAGTTCTTTAAAGACTTGCTTTGCCTCTTTTAGTTGATACATACCAGTCTCTACTAGCATTAACATAACATCATTGAGGCTCTCGTCTTTCTCTTTTTTGTATATTCCCAAGAGTGTGACACTATTGATTATATCCTCTTCACCCATTAGTGAAGTTCCGAGTTTAATACCACTTCTCTTGTACTTCTTCTTACTATCATCTTACCAGTTGTAGAGTCTTGACGGAAGTGAAGACCGTTGAGTCCTTGAAGTGTGTCAGCTCTAAATATCTCTTTATCGCCTAAAGAAGCTTCTGGATTTGCCTCTTTGATTTTGGCTAACTCTTTACTAGATATAGTAAGCTTCGTACCTGCAAAGATAGCTAATCCACCATCAATAATACACGCATCACCTAGAGGGATACCACAAGTTGAGTTTGCACCTAATAGAGTGTTTTCTCCGATTGTGATAGGGTTGCCATCTGTTCCTGATAATACACCCAAGATACTTGCTCCTCCACCTACATCTGAACCAGCACCCACGATAGCACTTGAGCTAATTCTACCCTCTACCATCACAGACCCCAAAGTTCCTGCGTTGAAGTTGATATAACTTGCCCCTGGCATAACAGTTGTTCCAGCTGCAAGTTGCGCTCCCATTCTTACTTTTGAAGCTTCTAATACTCTTGTATTATCAGCAGGAATGATGTGCTGGAGGTATCTAGGGAATTTATCTACAGAGTCTATGGTTGGGAAAGTTCCTTGTAGTTTCATCTCTATCTCGTTTTCTCGTAGGTAATCTAACTCATAAGGAGTATTTCCTACCCAAGCAACATTTGAAAGTATTCCAAATGCACCGTTTAGATTTACACTTCTTAGTGGTGCTTTACTTTGTGATAAGGCATAAAGTTTGAGATATACAGCCTCTACACTTTGTGCATTTGCATCTTCAAACAAAAATACAATCCTAAAGTTTTTGCCAATATCTTCCATCTGGGCAAGAGTCTTGATTACTTGTACATTTTTGTGTGCATCACCTGTAGCATCTGCAAGGTATGGAGCAAATGCACTCATTGCGTTGCGTACAAAGTTATCGTTAATTGTAGCTACAAACTCAGTTCCTGAGAAATCTACTTCACATTTAGCCTCTTGAAGTGCTTTGATAAATATAGCACCACTTCCAAAATTCTCATTCCAGTTGATAAGTCCAAAGTTTGCTTGAAGTATCTTTTCAGCATTTTTTTGTCCTCTATCAACTCTAGCGATACCAAATGCAAAAGGCTCTTTATAGCCCTCTTGTTTTTTAATCTCTGTTACTAACGCCTTAAACTCATCTGTAGTTGTAATAGTAGCTATTGCCATAAAAATCTCCTGTAAATATAATAGGAGGATTATACTTGATTATCTTTAATATCTCTTAGCTTATATCTATTTTTTCATACTATCTTAGATATAATTTCATTAAAATAATATCTAGTGCGTTGAATTTAATAAAAAGCCTTTTGGGGATTTATATTAAGTTCAAAATAGACTTTGGACATTTAGCAAGTAAGGTAAATTATGAAATTTAGTGAATTTGATTTTCATGCTGATATAGCAAAAGGTGTGAAAATAGCAGGATTTAGAGAGCCTAGTCCTATTCAAGAGATGGCTATTCCTATCATTAACCGTGGTAGTGATATGGTGGGTCAAGCACATACAGGTACTGGTAAAACGGCTGCTTTTGGGCTTCCTATGTTAGATAAACTTGCCAAAGGTGAGATAGAGAGAGCCTTAGTGATTACTCCTACAAGGGAGTTGGCTACGCAAGTATCTGATGAACTTTATCATTTGGGGCGTTTTGCAGGTATTCGGACTCTTACAGTATATGGTGGAGTGGGATATGGACGACAAATTGCTCTTATACATAAAGGGGTGCAGATAGTTGTAGCCACTCCAGGCCGACTCAAAGATTTGTATCAAAAGGGCAAGATAGATGTCTTTAATCCTGAAATAGTGGTACTTGATGAGGCCGATGAGATGCTTGATATGGGATTTTTAGATGAGATAAAAGAGATTTTTAACTATATTCCTCAAAATCGTCAAACACTTCTATTTTCTGCTACTATGCCTCAGCCTATCAAAGATTTGGCATCTCATATACTCTATAAACCAGAGTTTATATCTGTGGTGGGCGATAAGGAGACTACAAATAATATTATCGACCAAAGATATTATATGATAAATGAAAATCAAAGAGATGATGCTATTGTGCGACTATTGGAGACCGAAGATACCAATAAATGTATCATATTTTGTAGAATGAAGAGAGAAGTTGATAGATTAGCAGAGCATCTAATAGCTCTAGGATTTAATGCCGTGGCTCTTCATGGAGATTTGGAACAGCGAGATAGAGAGGCTGTAATCAAAGGTTATAGAAGAGGTGTGACTAAAATTATGGTGGCTACTGATGTGGCAGCTAGAGGGCTTGATGTCAAAGATGTAACGCATGTTTTCAATTATCATATTCCTTTTGACCCTCAATCGTATGTACATAGAATTGGACGAACAGGAAGGGCTGGAAAGAGTGGTCAGGCTATCACTTTGGTATCTACAGAAGAGTTTAAAGAGCTTCAACGGATACAAAAAGAGGTGGGTGCTGATATGAGATTGGCTACTATTAAAGGTGGCGATGGACTTGATGATAACTCTAAGGATTATATAGTAGATAAAATTAATGCTATTGAGATACACCAAAGCACAGAAGAGATATTGGAGCATATTGAAGATATGGATAGAGATATACTCTTAGCTAAACTGTTATCTAATCTTTTAGCAGGTGAAGAGCATAATATCGGCTCTCAAATTGGATTTGACCAAGATACTGTAAATGAGATGATAGAGGGTTATCGTGGTAACCAAAAAGCTACACGAAATAACAATAGAAGAAAAAATAGAAGATAATTGGTCATTTTTAACTGCTAACAAGCTAAAATGTCTTAAAATTTGAATTATTAAACTAATTAAAAAGGTTGTATATTATGGAAGTAAATTTGGTATATGAAAGTCTAAAATTTATGGTATTGGGTATGAGTGTTGTAGCCGTATTTTTGATTATACTTGTAGAGGTTATTAAAATACAAGCCAAAATCATAAATAAATATTTCCCAGAGAAAGTAGCAGAAGTACCAACTACTTCAAATAATACTACTGAAGAGAATGCTCATCATGTGGCTGCCATTGTGGCTGCTATCACTGAATTTCGTAAAAAATAACAAAACTAAGGTATCGTAAATGGCTAAAAAATATATTGATGTAATGGATACAACTTTTAGAGATGGATTTCAATCTGTCTTTGGTGGTCGTGTACTTATGGATGACTTTTTCCCTGCTGTTGAGGCAGCAAAAAATGCAGGTATCTCACACTTTGAATTTGGTGGGGGAGCTAGATTTCAATCACTCTACTTCTATCTTCAAGAAGATGCATTTGAGATGATGGACGGATTTAGAGAGATAGTAGGTGCTGATGCAAACCTTCAAGTTCTCTCTCGTGGTATCAACACTGTAATGCTAGATACTGGTAGTCGAGAGATGATTGAACTGTTTGCAAAGATGTTTGCAAAACATGGCACTACTACTGTGCGTAACTTTGATGCTCTTAATGATGTTAATAATCTTAAATACTCATCAGAGATGATTAAAAAATATGGAATGAACCACGAAGCCGTTGTTACTATGATGGATTTACCACCTGGATGTAAAGGTGCACATGATGTGGCATTTTATGAAAAAACTCTACGAAATATCTTAGATTCTGGAATAGAGTATGATAGTATCTGTTTTAAAGATGCCTCAGGAACGGCAAACCCTCATAAAGTATATCAGACTATAGCGATGGCTAGAAAACTTTTGGGTGAGAGTGTTCATTTAAGACTCCATACACATGAGACAGCAGGAGTATCAGTTGCTTCTTATTTAGCTGCTCTTGATGCTGGTGCAAATGGTATTGATATGGCAGCTTCTCCTGTAAGTGGAGGAACAAGTCAGCCTGATATTTTGACTATGCTTCATGCTACCAAAGGTACAAATTATAACCTTGGTGATTTGAAACTAGATAAGATACTCAAATATGAAGAGAGACTAAAAGAGTGTTTGAGTGAGTATATGGTACCACCAGAAGCGACTCAAGTATCTCCTCTTATCCCTTTCTCTCCTATGCCTGGTGGTGCTTTAACAGCTAACACTCAGATGATGAGAGATAGTGGAGATTTGAGTAGATTTGATGAAGTTATCTCAGCTATGAAAGAGGTAGTTGAGAGAGGTGGATATGGCACTTCTGTAACACCTGTAAGTCAATTTTATTGGCAACAAGCTTATGCAAATGTAATGTTTGGTCCTTGGAAACAGATAGCACCAGGATATGGTAGAATGGTCTTAGGATATTTTGGTAAAACTCCAATATCAGCAGATGATGAGATTATAAAATTGGCTTCACAGAAATTAAATCTTGAGCCAACTACAGAAAATCCTCTTGATATAGCAGATAGAGACGAGACAAAATCTATAGCTCACTGGACAAAAGTGCTAGAAGATGAGGGTCTTGAGACAAGTGATGAAAATATTTTCATAGCAGGTGCTTGTGACCAAAAAGGTATAGCGTTCTTAAAGGGTGAGAGTCCTTTAATGGTAAGAAAAGGTAAAAATAATTGTAGTGGAGATGAAGAGATGGCAGGAAATTATACAGTAGTAGTAGATGGGAAACAATATAGCGTACAAGTAGCAGAAGGTGATGGAGATATTCAAATTGCTCCAAGCACAACAACAGCACCTGTAGCACCAATAGCACAAGGTGCAGGTGCAGAAGAGATAAACTCACAAACTCCAGGAAATGTATGGAAAATAACTAAAAATCCAGGAGATATTGTAGCAGAGGGTGATGTGATTATGATACTAGAGGCTATGAAAATGGAGATTGATATTACAGCTCCCAAAAGTGGTAAAATAGTATCTATCAATGTCAATGTCAATGATACCGTAGCAGACGGTCAATTATTAGCCACAATGGAGTAATTATGAAGCTTAAACAACTTTTATTTTTATCGTTGTTTGCTCTCTTTGCATTCACATCAACGATACATGCTACAAATACTGAAGCACCTACTGCTCCTGTAGTGGAGGAAGAGAAAGAGTATGTATCAAAGAGTATTCCTCAACTATTAGAAAGCTTTTTTGAGACTACAGGTCTCAATGCTATGGTAAATCCCAAAGAGGGTGTTACCAATGGTAATGGTGAAGAGATGAGTCTATTTGCACAGAGTTGGGGTAAACTTATTATGTTTATCATTATCTTTATTCTCTTCTATTTAGCAGTAGCCAAAGGCTTTGAGCCTTTATTACTTTTGCCTATAGCTTTTGGTGGACTTCTAGCCAATATCCCTATAGCCAATATGACAGGTGACCATGGAATGCTTGGTATTATCTACAATATGGGTATAGCCAATGAGTTTTTCCCTCTACTAATCTTTATGGGTGTTGGAGCGATGACCGACTTTGGACCACTTCTATCAAATCCAAAAACAGCACTTCTAGGTGGAGCTGCTCAATTTGGTATCTTTGGTTCACTTGTTGGGGCTGCGGCGTTGTCTCAATATACAGGTATGGTAGATTTTACTCTACAACAGACAGCAGCTATTAGTATTATCGGTGGGGCTGATGGACCAACCTCTATCTTTATCGCTTCTGCTCTTGCCCCTGAACTTCTTGGTGCAATTGCCGTAGCAGCATATTCGTATATGGCTCTTGTCCCTGTGATACAGCCTCCGATAATGAGAGCTTTGACTACAAAAGCAGAGAGACAAATTGTTATGAAATCAACAAGAAAAGTAAATAAGCTTGAAAAACTTATCTTCCCTCTTATTGTTATTATGATGATTGTTCTTATTTTGCCAGATGCTGCTCCTTTGATGGGTTCGTTTGCGTTTGGTAACTTTGCAAAAGAGTCAGGTGTGGTTGATAGATTATCAAATGAGATGCAAAATTCACTTATAAATGTTGTAACTATCTTCTTAGGATTAGGAGTTGGTTCAAAACTAGCATCGGATAGTTTCCTTGTAGCAGAGACTATGGGGATTATGGTAATTGGTCTTCTTGCATTTTCAGCAGGAACGGCAGCTGGTGTATTGATGGCTAAAGTTATGAATAAATTTAGTAAAGAGCCTATCAATCCGTTGATAGGTGCAGCAGGAGTCTCTGCTGTACCTA
The DNA here is from genome assembly GCA_045267865.1 of Sulfurovum sp. GTDB lineage: Bacteria > Campylobacterota > Campylobacteria > Campylobacterales > Sulfurovaceae > Sulfurovum. The sequence goes on from JASFZJ010000031.1 coordinate 6,730, forward strand.
TGGCAGCACGGGTGGTGAGCAAAGTTGGTTCAGAAGAGAAACCTGGAAATATTTTATTGATGCACGCTATGGGTCCAAATGTAGCAGGTGTTATCGGTTCAGCTGTAGCAGCAGGTGTGTTGCTCTCAATATTTAAATAAAAGAAATGGAATATTTATGAGTACTAGAAAACCAAATGGGCTTGATAAATCAGGATTGAAAGATATAGGAGATATATACTATAATTTAAGTTATGATGAGTTACAAGCTCATGAAGTAAATAGTGGAGAGTGTAAAGTATCTACATCTGGGACTGCTATGTGTGATACAGGTATCTTTACAGGTCGAAGCCCAAAAGATAAATACTTTGTTAATCAAGCACCCTCAAACGAGCATATTGCTTGGGGTAATATTAATGCAAAGATAGATAAAGAGATATATGAAGAGCTTCTTGATGTAACCCTCTCTCAACTCTCTGGCAAAGATATATATGTAACTGATGTCTATGCAGGAGCCAGTAAAGATAGTAAACGCTCGGTGAGATTTATCTCAGAAGTGGCATGGCAAGCACACTTTGTTAAAAATATGTTTATCCGTCCAACAGCAGAAGAGCTAGAGATATTTGAACCTAATTTTACTGTCTATAATGCTTGTAAAACAGTTAATGAGAAATATGAAGAGCATAATATGCACTCTGATGTATTTGTCATCTTCAATATAGAAGATAATATCTCTATAATTGGTGGAACTTGGTATGGTGGTGAGATGAAAAAAGGGATTTTTTCAATGATGAACTATTGGCTACCACTAGAGGGTAAACTTCCAATGCATTGCTCTGCCAATGTAGGAGTAGATAACGATGTATGTCTCTTCTTTGGATTATCAGGTACAGGTAAAACTACTCTCTCAACAGACCCCAAAAGAGCTTTAATTGGTGATGATGAGCATGGTTGGGATAAAAATGGAGTATTTAACTTTGAGGGTGGATGTTATGCCAAAGTGATTAACCTTGATGAAAAATCAGAACCAGAGATATATGGAGCTATCAGAAAAGACGCACTCTTAGAGAATGTAGTAGCTGATATACATGGTGTAGTAGATTATACAGATAGTTCAAAAACTGAAAATACAAGAGTATCATATCCAATTGAGCATATAGCTAACCATAAAAAGGATTTACAAGCTGGACACCCACAAAATATCATATTCCTCTCAGCTGATGCTTTTGGTGTATTACCACCTGTAAGTAAACTAAACAAAGAACAGGCTATGTACTACTTTTTGAGTGGATATACTGCCAAAGTAGCAGGGACGGAGAGAGGTATTACAGAGCCAGTAGCTGCTTTTAGTGCCTGTTTTGGTGAAGCATTTTTACCTCTTCATCCAACAAAATATGCTAAACTCCTTGGTGAAAAGATAGATGAACATAGTGTAAATGTATATCTTGTAAATACTGGTTGGACTGGTGGAGAGTATGGAGTAGGCAAGAGAATGAGTATCAAAAATACAAGAGCTTGTATTGATGGTATTCTTTCAGGTGCTATATTAGATGTAGAGTTTGAGATGTTAGAGCTATTTAATCTCTCTATTCCAACAACTCTTAAAGGTGTAGATACAGAGGTACTTAATCCACGAAATACTTGGAGCGATAAAGAGCGTTATGATGAAACACTAGCAAAACTAGCAAAAATGTTTCAAGATAACTTTAGTCGTTATGACGATAATGGTGGAGAGTTTGATTACGCATCAGCTGGTCCACAAATATAAGGAGCAACATAATGGATATAAACAGACTTAAAAAAATATGCCGACCGATTAGAATAGTATTAGGATTATCTCTTATAGGGTATGGACTCTACTCAACAAGTCCACTCTTTAATGAAGCTATAACTTCATGGTCATGGTCATGGTTCTATCTTGGTGCGATACCACTTATGGCAGGAATATGTAACTTCTGTCCTGCATGTCTTATCACCAAAAAGTGTGACTTGCCAGAGGCATAAATTTATTTATTAGATTATAAGTTTGCAAAGGATGAGAAGAAAATGATTTATGGATTGATAGTATTTATATCAATTGTAGCGTCCATAATGGGATTTATATCTGAGTCTATAGTATGTAACATCACGCATATAAAGAATGGACGAAATCCTGAGGCTGGTAATAATTCCAATAATGCAAATCTTGTCTCTATTCTTTGCTTGGAGCTTAAATAAAATTCATCCAAATTTAGGTTTCTATGTAATTATTGGATTATTTATACTATATTTTCTCTTTAGGATACCCTTAATTTTAAAGGCAAAATCTACATTAGATAAATTGGTAAAAAATCAATAGTAAAAAAATATTTGTTAGTTCCCATATAATCTTGTAGTCAAATTTCAACTATTTATGCTAATATATATTATGCAAAGAAATCTTTTAACTCTTCTTATTATAATCTTATTAACTCACTCAATATATGCTACAGAGAGTAACACCCAAAAATTGGGAGATATACTTCAAGTTGCAATTCCTGCTATTGGATATGGAGCTACATTATACCTTGATGATTATGAGGGAGAAAAGCAGTTTTATAAATCATTTGCTACAAATCTTGCTTTAACTTATGCTCTCAAATATAGTATAAATAAAAAACGCCCCAATGGTAAGGATTATTCATTTCCATCAGGACATACATCTTCTGCTTTTCAAGGTGCATCTTTTATACATCAAAGATATGGTTTGGAGTATGGTATTCCTGCATATTTGGGTGCTATATTTGTAGGATATAGTAGAATAGAAGCTGAGGCACACTATCCTGTTGATGTTGTTTCTGGTGCATTTTTAGGGACAATTAGTAGTATGTATTTTACCACAGAATATAAAGGTTATAAACTAGAAGTTAAACAAATGGGGTCTGGTTATGGTCTGCAAGTAGAGAAGAAGTTTTAAAAATAGAATATTATCGTAACAGTTATCTCACAAAAATATAATTATCACTCCAAAATACCTCTGATTTTAAATTTATAGGTTATACTTTTGGAAGTCTCTTTTAACCAAAGAGTAGAAATTATAAAATTAATTTAGGGTTGATATAGTCTCGTTTGTCGCAAAGCATAATTGATAAAACAGTTATGAATTATGTTTTGCTCAGAGGTCTCCTATAATTCTTAATAAAGGAATATTTATGAAAAAAGGTAAAAAAGTATCAATTATTGGTGCAGGGAATGTTGGAGCTACAGTAGCTTACTCTCTAGCTATGAGGGGTATCTGTCACGAGATAGTACTTAGAGATAGAAATATAGAGATAGCCAAAGGCAAAGCTCTCGATATGAGTCAAGCAGCCAATGCTGCTAGAATGCACACTATAGTATCGGTAGCAGAAGATGCTTCTGATATGGCAGGGTCAGATGTAGTAGTTATTACAGCAGGAAGTCCTAGATTACCTGGTATGAGTAGAGATGATTTACTTATGATAAATGCAGATATTACAAAGCAAGTGATAGCAGATGTAAAAGAACATGCTCCTGATTCTATTATCATTATGGTATCTAACCCTCTTGATGTTATGACCTATGTAGCACTCAAAGAGTCAGGTTTCCCAAAAGAGAGAGTTATCGGTATGGCAGGAATATTAGATAGTGCTAGAATGGCTCACTTTATTCACGAGAAAATTGGTTATGGAGCAGGTCAGATTAGAGCCTCTGTAATGGGTGGTCATGGTGATGATATGGTACCTTTACCTAAATTCTCAACGGTTGCTGGTGTACCTTTGACTGATGTTCTTGATGAAGAAGAGATTTTGGAAGTGGTAGAACGCACTAAGCATGGTGGAGCAGAGATAGTAGGATACCTCAAAACAGGTTCTGCATATTATGCTCCTGCTAAATCTACAGCTCTTATGGTAGAAGCCATACTCAAAGATACAAAGCAGATACACCCTTGTGCTGTATATCTTGATGGACACTATGGTCACTATGATGTAGTATCTGGTGTGCCTGTTGCACTGGGTGCAAATGGAGTTGAAAAGCTATTTGAGATGACTTTGAATGAGGGGCAGAAGAGTAAATTTGCCAAGAGTGTAGCCTCAGTTAGAAGTATGATAGATGTATTAAAAGAGAAAGATTTTTTTAACTAAAGGGCTAAAATATGAGAGAGATTGAGTTTGATATAGTAGTAAAAGCCGTTCGAGATATGATTATGCACTGTGGTACAGATTTACCACAAGATACTTATGATGCTTTAGAAAAAGCGATGGAAGAAGAAAAGTCACCTATAAGCAAAGAGGTTATTCGCCAAATACTTGAAAATGCAAATATCGCAAAAGATGAAAAAAGACCTCTATGTCAAGATACAGGTTTAGCAGTATTTTTTGTAAATATTGGTGAAGAGGTTCGTATTAATGGTGGTCTTTTACGAGATGCTATCAATAAAGGTACAGAACAAGGCTACACAGATGGATATCTTAGAGCATCTACTTGTGAACCATTTTCTCGTGCAAATCTCAAAGATACGGTGGGATATAACCTCCCTGCGATTATACATTTTGATATTGTATTAGGTGATAAGATAGATATAGAGTATGCCGCCAAAGGTGGAGGAAGCGAAAATGTAAGTAGAGCCAAAGTATTCCCTCCCGCTGCTGGGAAAGATGGAATTGTAGAGTATGTAAAAGAGGTAATATCAGATGCAGGTGGTAACCCTTGTCCTCCAATAACAGTGGGTGTAGGGATTGGTGGTACATTTGAGAAAGCGTGTATATCATCTAAACATGCTCTATTTAGAAATCTAGATACTACAAATCCTGATCCAGAAATGGCAGAACTTGAAGAGAGAATGCTTACAGAGATAAATAATCTAGGTATTGGAGCAATGGGAATGGGTGGCACAAAAACAGCTTTAGCAGTACATATAGAGTCAAACCCTTGTCATATAGCCTCTTTACCAGTTTCAGTCAATGTACAGTGTCACTCATCAAGACATACACACATTACGATATAAGGAGAAGAGATGGCAACTTATACATTAACAACACCACTTACAGCAGAAGATACCAAACAACTCGTAGCAGGGGATACTGTGCTACTAAATGGTACAATTTTTACAGCACGAGACGCAGCACATAAGCGTTTGGTAGATTTAATCGAAGCAGGAGAAGAGCTTCCATTTGATTTGGATGGTTCTATTATCTATTTCGTAGGGCCAACTCCTCCCAAACCAGGTGACCCAATCGGAAGTGCAGGACCTACAACATCATACAGAATGGACTCATTTTCACCCACTATGCTCAAAAATGGTAGCAAAGGTATGATAGGCAAAGGCAAAAGAAACCAAGCCGTAAAAGATGCTTGTGTAGAGTATGATGGTATCTACTTCGGAGCAACTGGTGGAGCAGGAGCGTTACTTGGTAAAAAGATTACTTCATCAGAAGTGATAGCCTATCCTGAATTAGGTCCAGAAGCAGTACGCAAAATTACTGTAAAAGATTTCCCTGTCACAGTCGTAAATGATACCAAAGGTAATGATATCTATCAAATTGGTAGAGAAAAGTATGAAGTAAAAAGTTAAGTGATATGAAAAGAATATTAATTGTCTTATTATTAATATTCAACTTCGTATCTTGTACTATGTCACCCAAGCCTTTAGATGGGAAAGCAAGGTCACAACAAGTAAATCAAGCCCTTATCTGTGCCAAACAGATTGATATTCAACAGATAAGTATCAATGGAATAAAGCCAACCAAAGATGCTTTTGCTTTCTCAATGAAAAAACTCAAAAAATATACTACCAATAATGTCATAATCCATAAAACTATCAATCATGGAAAATCGTCTTAATCCATGAGCTAGGTCATCAATTTGGAGTCCCATCAAGTAGTAGTCACAACAAAGAGGGACACTGTACAAGTAGAGAGTGTATTATGTATTCCAAACCAGATTGGCAATCAGTAGTCTCTGTAATGCTACTCAATGGTATGCCTTATGATTTTTGTGAAAAGTGTAAAGCCGAATTGAAAGAAGCCAAAGAGAGTTGTCAAAGAGGGATTATCTTTTGAAGAGTATAAGAAGTATAAAAAAAGAAGTTTTGTGTGATGCAATTATAGAAGTGTATTAAAATTAGGAGATAAAAATTGATAGATTATCAAAGTATTTTAGAAGAGATAGAGCGTGAAATTCAAGAATATTTATATGATGGAGAGGTAGCCAATTATATACCTGCCCTAGCAGAAGTTAATCCCAATGAGTTTGCTATGAGTATTACTCTTTTTGATGGACGAAGCTATCATGTGGGAGTACATAACAAATCCTTTTCAATTCAAAGTATATCCAAAGTTTTTACCTTCACCCATGCACTAAGTATCTACCGTACCAAATTATATGATAGAGTAGGCAAAGAGCCATCTGGAAATCCATTTAACTCATTAGTACAACTAGAATATGAACAGGGTATTCCACGAAATCCTTTTATCAATGCAGGAGCAATTGTCATTACAGATACACTTCTCTCTCATTATAAAAGTATTGATAAGAGTTATGATAATGTGATTGATTTTATTCAAAAAGTAGGTGATGATGATACTATTACTTTTGATAAAAAGGTATGCTTATCAGAATATCAGCATGGATTTCGTAATCGGGCATTAGCTAATTTGATGAAAAGTTTTGGAAATATTCATAATGAGGTTGATGATGTGATTAAGACATATTTTAAACAATGTTCAATCACTATGAATACAGCACAACTCTCACGAGCAATGCTCTTTTTGGCAAATCATGGACGCGACCCCATCACCAAAGAGCGATTTATCACCTCTTCTCAAGCCAAAAGGATTAATGCACTAATGCTCACTTGTGGACACTATGATGCCAGTGGTGATTTTGCTTTTTATGTAGGACTACCAGGCAAAAGTGGCGTAGGAGGTGGCATAGTTGCCGTTGTGCCAAATGTAATGAGTTTGGCTGTATTTTCTCCAAGGCTAAATAGTTGGGGAAATTCATTAGTAGGCACAAAAGCACTTGAACTCTTTACAACTAAGACATCTCTTTCTATTTTTTAAAAATCAAAATAAAGTTCTATTTTTCTTAACTTTACTACTCCTTACTCTTCATTTGCAAGAGCATTATCTAGCATTATATCTAGTATTAAATAAGCTTATCCATGCACCAGCTGGACTCATCATCTCTAGTATATAATTTTCTCTTAGTTTAAGAACTTTATTTTTATTAAGTTATTTTTTGGCTACTTTAGTATCTACCTTATCGAAGTTTACTTCATTTTTATAGTAGATAGTTGAGGTACAAGTCTTGATATCTTGACACCAATCTGGTTTACCATCTTCTGTGTAGTGAACTTTTTGTCCACTTTTATACTCTACTTGAAATACAAAATAAAAATAATAAGTAAGGATTATCCCATAAAAATAATATCATACTCCTTGATAAATTTAGGTAATAAAGCACAAATAGGATAAAATAGCATTAATAATCCAAATTGTAAAGTATTATATGAAAATAGAAACGAAAATAGCACATTTTAGCTCTCCATTATATCTTGAAAGTGGTCGTATATTAGAACCCTATCAGCTTATATATGAGACTTATGGCACAATCAATGAAGATAACTCTAATGTAATTTTGGTGTGTCACGCTCTTAGTGGCTCTCATCATGCTTCAGGGACTTATGAGGGTGATAGAAAAGCAGGTTGGTGGGATGGACTTATTGGTGATGGCAAAGCGATAGATACTAGCAGATATTTTGTTATCTCTACCAATGTTATTAGCTCATGTTTTGGCTCAACTGGACCTTTGAGCGATAACTATCCTAGTGAAAATCCATATAGACTTAAATTCCCTGTTGTGACTATAAAAGATATGGTTCACGCACAAATGGAGCTTCTTTCACAACTTGGTATCTATCATCTCAAAGCTATTATCGGTGGCTCTATGGGTGGTATGCAGTCGTTGCAGTTTGCAGTTGATTATCCCAATTTGGCTGATGATATTATCTCTTTGGCATCTACTTATGCTACACGACCTTGGACAATAGCGTTCAATAAAGTAGCTATAGAAGCGATACGCAGAGACCCTAGATTTGAACATGGATATTATGAGAAAGATACATTCAAAGAAAATGGTTGTGATGGTCTTGCGATAGGACGAATAGCAGGGCATATATCTTATCTCTCTCCTGATTCTATGGATGATAAATTTGGACGAAATTATGTAAGTAACGATGGGCTTTTTGAGCTTTTTGGACGGTATGAAGTGGAGCGATATATGGAGTATAATACAGATAATTTCTCAAGAATATTTGACCCACTCTCATATCTATATATAGTAAAAGCCATTAACACATTTAACCTTAGCCGTGGATATGATTCATTACATGATGCAATATCACGCATAAAAGCTAGAGTGCATCTGATTAGTTTCTCTTCTGATTATCTCTTTTTCCCATCAGAAATGGAACATATCGCCAAGATGATGAAACGAAATGGACAAGAGCATACATATTTAGAGGTAGATAGCAACTATGGGCATGATGCCTTTTTGGTAGAGTTAGATAAATTTGAAGATAATATAAGAGAGGTACTAAAATGATAAAAACAACATTTGAAGAGAAGTTGGCACACTCCAACGCACTATTAGAGAGACTCCGAACTCCTGATATGAGCCTAGAGGAGTCGGTAAAGCTTTATGAAGAGGGTTTAAGTAGTATCAAAGATGCCCAAAGACTTATAGAAGAGGCAGAAATCAAGATTAGTATAATAGAACAGAACTCTCAAACAGTCGAGGAAAAATGATGGCAGAGTTGGTGGTAGGTGCGTTACAGCTCCCAACGCTTGGAATGAATGCTACACGGTTGGAATTTTATCTTAAACAAGCCTCCAAAAGAGGTGTTGATGTGATACTTTTGGGTGAATATGTACTCAATCATTTTTTTAAAGAGTTTGCAACAATGTCTCCAAATATGGTCAAAGAGCAGACACGAAAACACCTAGAACTTCTCAAAAAACTCTCAATTGAACACGGTGTAGTATTTATAGCTCCTATAATCATCACCAAAAAAGATGGATACTACAAAAGTATAGCCAAAATCACTCCTAAAAGTACACGATATTATGAACAGCAGATACTATTACCATACAATCATTGGAATGAAAAAGAATTTTTCTCCAATGAAATAGTCCCACTAAAAGAGCCGATGATATTTACAATAAAAGGCTTCAAGATAATGATAATGGGAGGATTTGAGCTACACTTTGACCACTTTTGGCAAGTAGCCACACAGAAAAAGATAGACCTTGTATTGCTCCCCACAGCTTCCACATTTGGCTCACATAATAGATGGAGAGAGATAATAAAAACTAAAGCATTTCTTCACGGATGTTATATACTTAGAGCCAATAGACTGGGTGAATATGTAGATAATGAGATTAAATGGAAATTTTATGGTGATACAATGCTCGTCAATCCATCAGGTGAAGTGGAGATGATGTTAGAAGATAAAGAATCAATGCTTATTGAGGTGATAGATAAAGCAGAAGTGTTAGAACATCGCAAGAGATGGGGATTTGAGAAAGAGTTGAAGATTAGAGTAGAGTAGTAATAATGCTACCTAAATCATAAAATCTAACTATTTTTATAATTTAAGCTTCTACAAGCTTCTAAATGATATATTTCTAACATTATTAGACAAAGGATTTTTATGTTACAAACTATTATTATCTTCTACTCACTCTATACAGTTATGAAGTTATATATCTCTATTATGCAGGTAGGTTATATAAATGTAGAGAAACGAAAAGCACCTGTTTTAATGTCAGCAGAGGAGTACCTCGTGGCAGGAAACTACGCTGTAGCCAACAATAAACTAGGGATTATTACCACTTTTATTGATTATCTAGCCTTTTTATTTTGGGTATTGGGTGGATTTGCGTGGATAAATTCTATGATAGAGGTTGAGAGTTCTCTCGCTAGTGGGGTTCTCTTTCTATTTGGATTTATTATCATAGGTTATATTATTGGTCTTCCTTTGGAGCTGTACCAAAAGTTTAAGATAGATGAAGAGTTTGGATTTAATAAAATGACTCCAAAGATGTATATTATAGATACACTAAAATCAACTCTGCTTTTTATCCTCTTAGGTGGTGCGATTTTTGCTCTTTTGGTATGGATAATCGAGAGTTATGAGTCGTGGTGGCTTTGGGGTTTTGTGGCTATGTTTAGTGTAGCTATATTGGCAAATATATTAGCACCAACATTTATGGCACTATTTAACAAATTTTCACCACTAGAAGAGGGCGAACTCAAAACCAAAATCGACGAGATGATGGTCAAAGTCGGACTCAAAAATAACGGTATATTTGTAATGGATGCTAGTAAACGAGACAGTAGGCTAAACGCATTTTTTGGTGGTTTAGGCAAAAGCAAAAGAGTAGTATTATTTGATACTCTAATAGCCAAACTAAACACCAACGAGCTATTAGCCGTCTTAGGTCACGAACTAGGACACTTCAAACACGGGGATATATGGAAAAACATAGGACTTATGGGACTGTTATTATTCATATCATTCTATCTATTTGGACACCTACCTGAAAGCCTATTTACAGAGATGAAAATGATACAAGGAGCAGGAGTTGAGATTGCTATGCTAATGTTACTGTTGCCATTAGTTAGCTTCGTATTCACTCCATTTATGTCTGCTGTAAGCCGTCACAATGAATATGCAGCCGATGAGTTCGGTTCAGAATTAGGAGGTAAAGAGAACCTAATATCAGCCCTAATGAAACTAATCACAGAGAACAAATCATTCCCCAAATCACACCCATTGGTAATATTCTTTTATTATACACACCCACCAGTATTAGAGAGACTCAATGAACTAGGATTTGATGCGAGTAATACTATCATAGAAGAAGAGGCTAAGGAAGAAGAGTTAGCAAAAGATGGGATATTTGCTTATGTGGATAGAGATGAGAAGTAGTTTTTTTGCTTTGATTTAAAAATATATTTATCGGAAGTGAGGCTTCATCCTCGCCAAAAGGTACATTCATAATAGTATTTAGGCGAAGCTAAACCTCGTTTAGTTGAGGGGGTGACAAGGTTTGCTAGGTAACTCCTATCAAACCTTTTTTTTCGTTACGATGATATTCGTCGTAATGCATACTCATATTTTGTTCATTATTCAAGTATGCGTTCCCACAAAATTGTGGGAACGAAGGAAAAAAGCCTATCTTGTTTTTTTAGCTCTTGAAGCTGTTTTTTATAAAGCTTTATAATATCTATAGAGTCATACATATTTTCATAAAAAGCTTCCAATTCATTATCTGAATAGTTTAATTTTTTAGTTTTATCAAGATAAGAACTAGATAACTCAATCTCACTTGTCAAAGCTTTATATGTAGCGATAATAGTAATCATAAGCTTACGATAGATAGTTTGATATTGGCTTTTATACGCATCCACTGCAATAGTAAAAAACTCTAAATAAGAGTGATTAATAATAGCTGACATAATTGTTCCTTCTATTTTTATTGATAGAGATGAAAAGTGATTTTGGTATAATACATATAAGTATGCATTATTTAAGTATGCATTCCCACAAAATTGTGGGAACGAAAAAAAATTAATGAAATTTGTAGATTCCATGTTTATAAAATTAGGTTTAATTAGGTTAAGAGTAACAAACAAAGCCTCTTGTTAGTACAAAGGTGATAAAATAATGCTAATTTTATTTACAAGGATTTATATATGGAAACAGTAGCATCGAGTGGTATAGGACAGTTTATACCTTTAATAATTTTATTCGCGATTTTTTATTTTTTGATAATAAGACCTCAACAGAAGCATCAGAAAGAGCATAAAGCAATGTTAGATGATTTATCCAAGGGTGATAATATCGTTACTACAGGTGGAATTATGGCAGTGGTTGTTAAGGCAGAAGAAGATTTTATCAAAATTAAAATCAATGAAGAGACTATCATAAAGCTTGATAGAGCTTTTGTATCAAGAAAGGTTGAGTTGAGTGAAAAGGCTTAATTATAGAGTTATCCTTTTTGCTTTTGCTCTTATATTTGGGGTAGTATTCTCTATCCCATCTCTAACACAGAGTGATGAGGGTAAGAAGATTACATTGGGGCTTGACCTTCAAGGTGGACTTCATATGCTTTTGGGTATTAAAAGTGAAGTGGCTATAGAGTCAAAAATAAAATCTATTGCAGGAACTGTTAAGTATATCTTTGATGATGAAGAGATTATCTTTGTAGATATTCGTGTTGTAGATAAGGAGAGAGTTACATTTGAACTTCTTGATGAAGATGATGTAGTTAAGGTAAAAGAGCTTATCAAAAAAGACCTTACGGGTATTGTCTTGGGTGAAAATGGTCTTAACTTTTCTATATCTTTAACAGATGAAGAGGTAGAGCGAACTAAACAAAATGCTATTAAACAAGCTGTTGATACTATTAGAAATAGACTCAATGAGTTTGGATTAGCAGAGCCTACTGTAGCGAAGCAAGGGACTGATAAGATACTTGTAGAAGTACCTGGAATAAAGACTCAAGAAGATGAACAGAGAATTAGAACACTTATCGCAAGGGCTGCACATCTGCAACTTATGGCTGTAGATGAAGATAGAATAGCAAGAGTTGATAGTATGAGTGATGATGAGGCTAGGAGCTTTGGAGATGTGATACTTACAGATGTATCCTCTCCTGAGAAGTATCTGCTTCGTGCTATTCCTATCATAGATGGCTCTATGCTTACAGATGCATCAGTGGGATTTGATGAGGGTAACCAACCTGTAATTAACTTTACTCTAAATGGTCAAGGGGCAAAGATATTTGGTGATTTTACTGGTAAAAGTGTAGGTAAAAGAATGGCTGTTGTCCTTGATAATAAAGTATATTCAGCACCAAATATCAATGAGCGAATAGGTGGAGGACGAGTACAAATTAGTGGTAGATTTGAACTTTCAGAAGCACATGATTTGGCTATTGCATTGCGTTCTGGGGCTTTGGTAGCTCCTGTATATGTGATGGAAAAGCGTTCAGTGGGTCCTAGTTTGGGTGCTGATAGTATCAGGTCAAGCTCTCTTGCATTGGCATTAGGATTTATTTTGGTTGTAATATTTATGGTAGTATATTATGGTATGGCAGGAGTTATTGCCAATGTGGCACTTATAGGAAATCTATTTTTGATTCTTGCTATTATGTCTCTCTTTGGTGCTACTCTTACTCTTCCTGGTATGGCAGGTATCGTTCTTACAGTCGGTATGGCAGTTGATGCCAATGTTATTATTAATGAGAGGATACGAGAGTTACTATATAGAGGTAAATCTATAGGTAAGTCTATTGAAGATGGTTATGATAACGCATTTACTGCTATTTGGGATGCCAATGTTACGACACTTATCGCTGCAACTGTGCTTTATGTGTATGGAACAGGTGCTATCAAAGGATTTGCCCTTACTATGAGTATCGGTATTTTGGCATCTATGCTTACGGCTATTGTAGGGACACATGGTATCTATCAGTGGATACTTCCAAATATCAATAAGCAAAAACTAGGCTTTTGGTTTGGAATTAAAGTAGAGGAGAGTAAATAATGGAAGTTTTTAAATATAAAAAGCCTCTATCTTTGATGAGTAAAAGTAAGAGATTTGGTCTTCTCTCTATCGCTGTGCTTATAATAGCATTAGCTCTTATTATTAGTAAAGGCTTCAATTACGGTATAGATTTTGCAGGTGGTACGCTAATACAGGTACAATATAAAGATAAAGCACCTATACGACAAGTGCGAGATGTACTTAAAACTGATAAATCTTATGATGGTTCTACGGTTACTTTTTTTGGTTCAGACCAAGAGATAGTTATTAAGACCAAAACAAGCTCCAAATCTTTGGGTGAAGATGTCGGTGATAGAGTGCGAAAGCTTCTTATATCTACAGGTGAATTCGAAGTTCGTCGTGTTGATATGGTAGGTGCAAAAGTCGGTTCTGAGCTTAGAGAACAAGGTCTTATGGCTATGTTTTTGGCTATTATTGGTATTTTACTCTATGTATCATTTAGATTTGAGTGGCGTTTTGCAGTGGCTGCTGTTATGGCATTGGTGCATGATGTTACTATCGCTATGGGTATGATAGTTCTCTTCAAGATAGAAGTTAATCTTGATATTTTGGCAGCATTACTTACTATATTAGGATATTCACTCAATGATACGATTATTGTATTTGACCGTATTCGTGAGGGTGTTAGAGATATTAAAGACCCTGATTTAGGAGCGATTATTGATGAGTCTGTAACAAGAACTCTCTCTCGTACTACTCTTACATCTTTGACTACATTCTTTGTTGTTTTAACACTCTTTTTGTTTGGAGGAGAGATTATTCACGGATTTAGCTTTACTCTACTTGTAGGTATTGTTGTGGGTACTTACTCATCTATATTTGTGGCATCTCCTATATTGATGTGGCTTGGTTTCTCTGTGAGTGGATTTAGAGAGAAAGAGGCGATTAAACTCAAAAGAGAGAAAGAGAAAGATAAGCAAAGAGCGATGTATGAAAACGGTACAATCTAAAGGATAATTATGAATTGGGGTAAAGTTTTTTATATGTTTTTTACACTGATGTCTCTTACGACATCAGCTACATTTTTGTTTGACCATTCACCTGTGGCACTATTTATAGCAGGTTCAGTTAATATGGTATCTACTCTACTCAAAATAGGAGTAAGAAACTTACTATCTGCTGAACTTTTGGCTGGTTCTTTAGTGGCAGATTTGCACCTTATCCCTGCATTTTTTGCTCTTCAATTTTACTCAAATACAAGCCTTGCTATAGGTTTGGTTATCGGTGCTATTGTAGCTAATCTTTATACGATTTTTGTATCTATGATAGAGAGTGCCAAAGAGAAAGCTGATTTTTAAAATGAATAATATTACTCAAGAGTATATAGCTGAAAGTGAAATAGATGGTTTTGGAATTATTAGCTTAATATTAATATATCTTTTTATAAAAAATAATGATTAGTGATGTTTAAGAATATTGATAGGGCAGGTACGCACAGTGTAAAGTGGGAGATGAGAGAAGAGAAGTTTGGCACAAACGAGGTATTACCTCTATGGGTGGCTGATATGGATTTGGCTTCTCCTCTTTGTGTGCAAGAGTCTCTTATCAAAAGAGCATCTCATCCAGTTTTTGGTTATACAATATATCCAAAAGAGTATTACACGGCTATAGAGAATTGGCTAGATAAACACTTTGAAGTAGAGATAACTAAAGAGCATATCGTCCCATCTTATGGTGTAGTTGCCTCTATCAATTTTGCTATTAATGCTTATACCCAAAAAGGTGATAAAATCATCGTCCAAACTCCTCTCTATCCTCCATTTGTGAGTTCTATCAAAGCCCAAGAGAGAGAAGTATTGGATAATAAGCTTCTCTATAAAAATGGCAAATATAGTATAGATTTTGAAGATTTTGAAGCAAAAGCCAAAGATGCGAAGATGTTTATTTTATGTTCACCTCACAATCCAACGGGGAGAGTATGGAGTATGAGTGAGATAGAGAAGATAATTGATATTTGTGTAGCAAATGATGTGATTATAGTCTCTGATGAGATACATGCTGATATAGTCTATAGTGATAAATTTATCTCTATGGGAAGTTTTGAGAAAATAAGAGATAATCTAGTGATTTTAAATGCTCCCTCAAAGACATTTAATATAGCAGGACTCAATACATCTTTTGCTATTATTTTTAATCGTAAAAAGCGTTTATTTTATATAAAAGAGCAAAATAGTTCAGGAATGCACAGTGGTAATCCATTTGGGATAGAGGCTCTAATCTCTGCTTATAGTGGTGGGGAGAGTTGGTTAGAGGAGTTGAAATTACATTTAAAATCAAATATAGAGTTTGTAGAGAGTTTTATAAAATCAAATAATATACCTATCAAAATTATACCTACAGAAGCTACTTTTTTGATGTGGTTAGATTGTAGAGATATGGGATATTCACACAAAGAGTTAGTAGAATTTTTTATAGATAAAGCTAAGTTAGGACTAAATGATGGAGAGAGTTTTGGAGAGAATGGAGACTATTTTATGCGTCTAAATATAGGAATAAGTAGAGCTATTTTGGAGATGGCTATGAGCAGATTATTAAAAGCTTATGAGGATATAGTATGAGATATATAACTTTTTATCTATTATTTTCAATCTTTCTCTCTATATCTCTATTTGCTTTGCCTCAAGCTATAGAAAAAGAGATACGAAATGCAGGACTTAGCAAAAAAGATGTAAGTATATATATCAAAGAAGTTGGGAAAAATGGTAAAACTATCGCTTCTCTCAATCGTAACACTATGCGTATTCCTGCTTCTGTAATCAAGGTACTAACTACTTATGCCTCGGTACTCAAACTAGGATTTAACTATCGGTGGAAGACTAGGTTTTATACTAAAGGAGTGGTCAAAAATGGTATCTTAAATGGAGATTTGGTAGTCAAAGGTTTTGGTGACCCTACGCTAGGTGATAGAGACCTCAAAAAGATAGTAACTCGTATCAAAAGATATAAGATAAAACATATCAAAGGTAATATCATAATAGATAGAACTTATTTTAATGTAAGCACTAAGAATAATTCAGGATTTGATAAAAATCTATATAGTGCTTATAATGCAATGCCTGATGCGATGATGTTTAATGAGCGAATAAGTAAGGTATATTTAAATCCTCGGACAGGTAAGATAAGGAAAAAACATGGAGATAATAGCTATGATGTAATTAATAGACTTAAAATGGTCAATCGCTCGTGTAGAGGGAAATATTCTTGGGTAGGGGTAAAGATAGAGAACCGAAAAAAACCAACAATGATACTTCAAGGTAGCTTATCCAAAAAATGTAAAACACAAGTTATATCCAAAGTGATTACAAAGCCATATAAATCATTCTACTATGCACTCAAAAATGCACTCAAAAAGAGTGGAGTAAAAGTAGATGGAACTTTAAAGGTAAGAAAAACGCCAAAAGGCTCTAAACCACTATTTATTCACTATTCACAAACACTTGAAAAAATCATATCCAAAACAGCTAAAAAGAGTAATAATCTTTACGCTAGACACATATTACTACTTCTAGGCTCAAAGATTTATGGCTCACCTGCGACGATAGAAAAGGGTAGGAAAGCTGTAAATTATATTCTCCAAATCAATGGAGCATTAAATAATAAACTACCTAAGATAGATAATGGTTGTGGACTCTCTCGTAAATCAAAACTCTCTGCTAAAATGATGGCAATTATGCTTGATGATGCATATTCAAGACATGGTAAAAGATGGATGAATACCTTATCTATAGCAGGAGTAGATGGTACTATCAAAAGAAGATTTAGAGGGAGCGTGGTACAAAATAGAGCGTGGATGAAGACAGGTACAGTTAATCGTGTCAAAAATATATCAGGATATGTCAAAGATAAATCAGGCAAACTATATATAGTAGTAATCTTAGTAAATAGTAAAAAATCCAGATATGGTGGTGCAAGACTTCAAAATAGAGTTATAAAGTGGCTAGTTAATGGTAGAAAAGTAGTACATAAAGTAGTCAAAAAGCAAAAGATAAAAAAAGCAAAAGTAAATAAACCAAGAGTAAAAATAATACGACCCCACCGTCATATAGTAAAAAAGCCAAGGAGACAGCCGACTATTAGAGAACTATTTTGATTTTAACATCTTACGAACGAAAGTTGCTCTTCTATGCAGAATGCTATGAAATTTGAGATATGGTAGGAGTTAAGGATTTACATATCTATAATACATAATTAACGAAAGAAAAAAATATCTATCTCTATTAGTGAGTCACAAGACTTAAATACTCTAGGTTTAACTATAAACCATTTGAATATGCTAATGGTTGAACTAGCAAGGTATCTTTTTATCAAAGAGAATACCTTGTTGTATGGTGGTGATTTAAAGTATGATAAGGGAGATAAGTTTAACTTTATGAAGATTTTAGTTGAGATTTTAAAGTCATATAATAATGATTATAATGATAAACAAAGAATTTCAAACTACGCAGTAAAACCCTTTAGTAACTTCTTGGATATAACAATAGCAAACCAATATAGAGATGTAATTGATTTTAAGAGTATAGGAGAAAAGTGTGAGTTATCAGATACTCATATCATTACAAAGAATTTAACCAAAATGCGAGAGATACTCACAGAAGATATGGATATTAAAATCGCTATTGGAGGAAAAGTTACAGGCTTTAGTGGATTTTATATAGGAGTCTTAGAAGAGATATATCTAGCAATAAAATCAGGTAAACCTACTTATCTTATCGGTGGTTTTGGTGGTGTAACTAAGAAAATTATTGATTTAATCAATGGAAAAGAAGACGAAAAGTTAAGATTTGAATATCAAAAGATACATACAGAAAAATTAAGAAACTTTTTAGAATCCAATAGTCATTATGAAGATGAGATAAAAGCTAAGTATGATGAAATGTATAGCTTTTTTAAAGATATAGATATAAAAAAGTCTAAGAATATAAAAATATGTGAGAGTAGTTCTATAGATGAGATAGTAGCTTTTGTTTTGGAAGGCAAAAATAAATGAAAATATTCCTAAGCTACTCCACAAAAGATGAACAAATTGTAAGAGGATTAGAAAAATAGAAAAATTAAACTAAAAACAGTATAATTAACCATTAAATTAATAGGAGAATATCATGGTGAAATATGCAGAGAATGAGCTTTTTTCCATAACTGACTTTACAAAACAGTTAAGCTCTATAGTTAAAACTATAAAAGATAATAGCATTGAAAAGATAGGGATTTTAAAAAACAATAAGCTTGAAGTCGTTGTTATCTCTACACAAGAGTATTCTCGACTTAAAAATATAGAGTTAGTACAAGAGAAACAACTTTTAGAAGAAACATTATCAGACTATAAAAAAAATGGTTCTAAAAACTTTTCAAAAATTGACAAAGATTACTGGAATGATGTAGAAGCTCGTCTAATTGCTAAGTATCAAGAGTAAGTTTTGACTATTGAAAAAAATAAACTATTTGAAAAAAGCTTAGATGATATAGTTGATTATATTGCTTCAAATAGTTTAAATAGAGCGATAGCATTTACTAGAGAACTAGAATCTAAGTTAAATAATTTAACAGATATGCCATACATGTTTAGAAAGTCTATCTATTTTGATGATGAAGATATTAGAGATTTCATTTTCAAAGGTTATGTTATTCCTTATTTAGTTGATGAAATAGCAGACAAACTCGTATTATTAGGGATTGTTAAATATAGAGAAGGGATTTAGTGAAAACAAAAATCTTCATATCCCACGCCACAAATGACAAAGCCACCATCGCCCTACCACTCTATACCCAACTACAAATCCATAATCTAAATCCGTGGATAGACAAAAAAGATATAAAACATAGCTCTAGCCTTTTTCATGCTATCAATAGAGGTTTGGCTGAGTCGTTGTATGCTGTGGTGATTATTAGTCCCTCTTTTATCGCTAGTAGTTGGACAAATAAAGAGCTTGAAGCCATTCACAATAGACATGTAGAGAAAAAAATATGTTCAAACAATTCTTATCTATAATCCATTTGAATTTTTACAAAAAGTCTCAAAACAGATTTTAGAACCACTTTCAAAATATATTGATGGCAAAAAGAAGTTGATTATCTGTAGAAGTTCTCATCTCAACCTCTTGCCCATGCATATTTTTCCTTATGGATAGAAGACCCAAATAGTAAAGAGAGACTTTTTGAGACCAAAGGAGGCATAGTACACCTCATAAACCATGGAACATTTAGCTCCAACAAGCCCAACAGTAGTGGCATGTACCTCAAAGAGAAAGCAGAGGATATTTTTGTAGATATAGATGAGCTATTTAGGTATAAACTAGATATAGAGTCCATATTTATGAGTGGATGTAGCACAGGAGAAGTCCAACCACTCAAAGGAGAAGAGCCTTTGGGAATTATCAGCTACCTACACTCAAACGGTGTAAAATCAGCTATACTTAGCTCATGGAAAATTCCATTAGAGATAGAAACTACCGTAGATGTGGTGAGCGATTTTTATAGGTACTGGTTAGAAGATGGGTTGAGTAGGAGTGTGGCGTTGCAGAGGGCAATGATACGCAATAAAAAAGTTAATCCTTATGAGTATGCAGGGTTTATTTTGTTTGGTGGGGTTTAATCATCTTCGAGTTTTTCTATTAGTTCTAAAATATCTGTTTTGATAGAACGATGTTTTTTAAAAAGTTTGTTGACATCTTTTTTAAATTCATCAACAACTCTAACTTCATAACTCATCTAACAAATCTCTTGCATGGCTTGATTTGATTGTACCTTGCTCTACTTTTGCAACTTCATCTAACGCTAATTGAAGTTTTTTGGTTAATTCATCTGTATTATTGAGTAGTCTTACCTCAAAAGGCAATCCTCTATGTGCTACTATCATCTTAGTAAAGATATTAACAGCTTCTGAAAAGTTCATGCCCAGTTCATCTAAAATTTTTTTGGCATCTTGTAATGAATTCTGCTCTATTCGTAGAGATGTTTGTATTTTTATAGGTTTTACATACATAGATAAGCCTTTATTTTATAGTAAATATCAGTATAGCATGGTTTTCATAGTTTATAATCACAAAATCCAAAAAAATTTTATCTGTTAAGAAGAATAATCTTCCACCTAATTATTGAGGTGTATCCTCAAATATAAACGAAGTATATCAAACCAAAAATTCTTTTGCTACTCCGTTGCTACTCTGATATGTTATGATGTTAAAGCAGAAAATAAATCATAATTTAGGACTAAAAATGAACGAAGAAAAACTTAATATTTTAAAGAAATTTACACTCTTACTCGTAGATGATGAAGAGGCGTTACTAGATAAGCTTCATACAGTATTATCTATATTTTTCAAAGAGGTTATACTGGCAAAAGATGGGCAAGAAGCCCTTGATATTTATCATACTCAATCTATAGATATGGTGATTAGTGATTACTCTATGCCAATTCTCAATGGCTATGGGCTGTGTAAAGCCATACGCGAAAACAATAAATATATTCCTCTAGTGATTATGAGTAATTATTCTGACAAAGAAAAGCTACTTAGCGTTATTCCTCTTTCTTTGGCACAGTATCTTATTAAACCCATAGATTATGCCACACTTACTGCTACTTTACTCTCCATGATTGAGCAAATTGAGGTTAATAGCTTGGATATTATTGTGATTAATGATTTTATCTCTTATAATAGATTTAGCAAAATACTCATAGACAAAGGGGAAGAAGTTAATCTCTCAAATAGTGAGATTAGCCTACTTGAACTCTTTATTATGAAGAAAAATCAAATTGTTTTGATGGAAGAAATTAATCTTTGTCTTGACGCTATTGAAATAAAAAGTAAACAAGCCGTCAAGAGTCTTATCTACCGTTTACGCAAAAAAGTTGGCAAAGATATTATTTTGAATATCCCTGCTTATGGATATATGTTTAAAGTTTAAGGAAAATTATGAGACTACTTCTATTAATTAGTTTATTGTTCCATACTTTACTTTTGGCACAAGAAGATGTCAATAGTCTATTTTCTTATATAAAATTGGAAAATAAACCCCATACTTTTGATGAAATCAAAAAGAAAAGTGAAGAGGGGCTTTTTTTACCTTTAGAAAAAGGACATTCAAACTAGGCTGTAGAAAAACCTTAGAAACTACAACCAAAAGCATCTCCACTTTTTAGATATAAGAAAATTTAACATATAAAAATACTGTAAGCAAAAAA
>JASFZJ010000032.1:0-5937 GCA_045267865.1 Sulfurovum sp.
ATGTATTGTTTTTAGTTGTTGCTTCTCTTCTTGAGTTAGGTTTAGTGAATTCATAATATGTCATTATATCAGTTTTTTATTTATTTATGCTAATTTTATGCTAATTTTATTTTGGGGTGGGTATAGATAACAACGATACCATACCTCTTAGTCTTGATAGTAAAGAGGGGAGATTTTGTGTGCTGTTTGATGAGGATAGTGAATAAATGATTAAACTACTTATGAACGATGCCGAACTTAATCCTAAATATGCTAATTTCTCCCCTCACCAACTTCTAACCTCTTCTTAGATATAATTCATTCACTTATGTCAATATACAAAAGAGGATAGATATGCTACTTTTTACACCAGGACCTACTCCAGTGCCAGAGTCTGTGCGTCAAGCTATGGCTACAGCTACAATACATCACCGAACACCAGAATTTGAGGCTATATTTAAAGAGGCTAGAGAGAGGCTTATGCTTATGTATGGTATGGATGAGTCTGTTATGTTGGCATCTTCAGGTACGGGGGCTATGCAGTCTTGTATGATTAATCTTTGTCACACCAAAGCACTTACCATTAATGCAGGGAAGTTTGGTGAACGATTTGGGAAGATAGCTGATGCTATGGGACTTGCCAAGGTTGAGCTTTCTTATGATTGGGATACTCCTTGTGATATATTAGATGTTGAAAAAGCTTTGAGCCAAAATAGTGATATTGATGCACTATTTATTCAAGTTAGCGAGAGTGCAGGTGGGCTTCGTCATCCTGTTGAAGCGATAGCTAAGAGAGTTAAAGAGATAAATCCAAATATTATGGTCATCGCTGATGGTATTACAGCTGTTGGTGTTGAGAGAATAGATACTACTGATATAGATGCACTTATTGCAGGAAGTCAAAAGGCATTTATGCTCCCACCAGGTCTTGCTATGATTGGACTCTCTTCTAGTGCTGTTGAGAAGATAGGTAAAGGTAAAGATTATTATTTTAATCTAGCTTCTGAGATAAAGAAACAGAGAGCAAATACTACAGCTTATACAGCACCTACTACACTTATTATAGGGCTTAATGCTATCTTTGATATGGTTGATAAGTATGGAGTTGATAATCTATACAATGACACCAAAAGAAGAGCAGATGCTACACAAAAAGCACTTGAAGCGATAGGATTTAAGATATATCCAAAAACTCCTGCTCTCTCTATGAGTACGGTTATTGATGATGATGCAGAGCCTATACGAAAGCTACTCAAAACAAAATATGGTGTAAATATAGCAGGTGGACAAGACCATCTTAAAGGCAAAATTTTCCGTATAAATCAGATGGGGATTATACCTGTATATGAGTCTGCTTGGGTGGTTAATACTATTGAGTTGGCATTGGCTGATTTGGGTAGAAGAGAGTTTGATGGGACTGCTAGTCGTATCTTTAATGAAAACTATTATAAAACTGAAAAATAAGGCATAGATTATATGATATTTGAACATGAAATTCCTAGTGGCTCAAAGCTCTACTTTGGCGAGAGTGCAAGAATAAAGAGAGAGATAGAGTATATTGCTAGTGAGGCACTTGATAATTTGGGATTTGAAGAGATAGTTACTCCACTATTCTCCTATCACCAACACGAATCATTTGATGATAAGAAGCCTCTTATAAGACTTAATGATGAAGCTAATCACGAGGTGACTTTGAGAGCTGATTCTACAGCAGATGTAGTGCGTATCGTGACAAAGAGATTAGGACGCACAGCAGAGTCAAAGAAGTGGTTTTATATTCAGCCAACTGTGACATTTCCAACTTCTGAACAGTATCAAATTGGTGCAGAGGTTATAGATGGAACTTTTGAAGATATAGCAAATACTACTATAACGCTTCTCTCTCAATTAGGGATAACTCCTGTGATGCAGATAGCAAATATCTCTATTCCTCATATTCTTAATGAGCATTATGGTATCTCTCTTAATACTTTGAAGTCTATGGATATAGAGAAGATTATTTGTGCAGATTTAGAGTGGATTGGTGAGCTTGTGAGACTTCATAAAGTGGAAGATTTGAGAGATTTAAGTGCGTTTCCAGAAGATATTAGAGTGGAATTAGAGAAGATAAAAGTATCAGCAGAGGCGATTGATTATCCAAATATAGTTATATCTCCTCTCTTTTATGCAAAAATGCGTTATTATGACTCTCTTACTTTTAGAATGTTTGAAGATAATAGCCTATTAGCAATGGGTGGAATATATAAAGTAGATGGTATATCTGCTACAGGTTTTGCACTCTATACAGATGAGTGTATCGCCAATAAAATGAATAAAGAGGATAGCATAGATGAGTAAATCAGATTTAATTGTCGGTCTCCAATGGGGAGATGAGGGTAAAGGAAAGATAGTTGATCACATGGCTCAAAAGTATGACTTTGTGTGTCGTTTTGCAGGTGGACACAATGCAGGACATACAATAGTTATTGGTGAGAAGGTTTATGCACTTCATCTTATTCCATCTGGTGTACTCAATCCAAATGCCAAAAATATAGTAGGTAATGGTGTGGTAATATCACCCAAAGACTTTATCAAAGAGATGGAGCAGTTTGATAACCTTGAGGGTAGGCTGTTTATCTCTGATAAAGCTCATATTTTGCTCTCTTATCACGCAGAGATAGACCAAGCTAGAGAGAAGATGAAAGGTGATAAAGCTATTGGTACTACAGGTAAAGGTATTGGACCAGCGTATGGTGATAAGATTACTAGAGTAGGTCATAGAGTAGGGGAACTTAAAAATCCTGAAAAACTTACTGCAAAAATAGTAGCATATTTTGATGTAAATAAGTCTATTTTTGATGCATTGGGTATAGATGCACCCAAAGAAGATGAGCTTTTAAATGAACTCAAAGGTTATAGAGATATTTTGGGTGGATTTATCACAGATACTACTCAATTGATGTGGCAAATTATGGATAGTGATAAAAAGATACTCCTAGAGGGTGCTCAGGGGACAATGCTTGATATTGACCACGGTACCTATCCTTTTGTGACATCATCTACGACTATAAGTGCAGGAGCGTGTGCAGGATTGGGGATTAATCATAAAGATTTAGGAAAAGTTACAGGTATTGCCAAAGCTTACTGTACAAGAGTAGGAAATGGACCTTTCCCTAGTGAAGATAATGGTAAACAAGGTGAGATACTTCGTAAAAATGGACGAGAGTTTGGTACAACAACAGGGCGACCGAGAAGATGTGGTTGGTTTGATGCTGTTGCTATGCGTCATGCTGTGCGAGTTAATGGTGTTGACCAAGTAGCTCTTATGAAGCTTGATGTACTTGATGGATTTGATGAAGTTAAAGTATGTGTAGCGTATAAAGTTGATGGTAAGGAGATAAATTATGTCCCTTATGACCTTGAAGATGCTACTCCTATCTATAAGAGTTTTGCAGGTTGGGAT
The DNA here is from genome assembly GCA_045267865.1 of Sulfurovum sp. Classification (GTDB taxonomy): domain Bacteria; phylum Campylobacterota; class Campylobacteria; order Campylobacterales; family Sulfurovaceae; genus Sulfurovum. The sequence goes on from JASFZJ010000032.1 coordinate 3,422, forward strand.
AAGAGTGAGGGTGTAAGAGATTTTGATGCTTTGCCACAGACAGCCAAGGATTATATATTGGCACTAGAGAGTATGATAGGGACTAAGATGGGTATTATATCCACAAGTCCAGAGCGAGAAGATACTATAATTAGACACTGATGTTACGCAGAAAAAATTTAATATTTGGTAGGTTTGGCACTGCCAAACAATAGATACAATATATCAAGTTTTTAGATGTTTGGTAGTACCAAACCTACATAACATCACTTAGATAGATAAAGGAGTAATAGCATGAGATTAAAACCACAACAGACAGGATATGTAGCGACCAAAATAGGGATAGATTTGGCGAATGCCTCTTTTATAACTATGCCAAAAGGTAGAGAAGTAGTTGTTAAGGCGTGTAAAATGGTGATTGATGCCAACCTCGCCCAAGAACATGCACTTGATGAAAAAGTCAAGAAAATTTTGGATGAGAATTATGATGAGATAGAGTTTCAACACGCAGATGAGAGACAGCTATTTTTTATGATTAAGAAAAAGTTGGCACCAGAAGCTGGTGTGATTATGAACTATGATGATAGATATAATGATTTAGCTCACCTTATTCTTGATGAACTTTATGAGAACTATCTAATAGAGTACGACATCAATGAAAACCAAGTTAAAAATGTAATTTTTAAAGCTTTCAAGGCATTTTCTGATGCGTATGATGAGATAGATGATATAGTTTATGCCAAAATCAGAGGTATGAAGAAAGAAGTAATCATAGGGTCGCAAGATTATGAGTTATTATATGAGAGATTTTACCAAGAAGAGCTTTCAAAGAGAGGAATGTTATAGTGCAGAAAGTATCATTATATTTTGAAAATGGACTACTATTAGAGGCAAAAAGTTTCGGTACAGAGGGAACAAGTGTAGGAGAGATAGTATTTAATACATCTCTTACAGGATACCAAGAGATAGTTACAGACCCATCATACTCAGGACAATTTATCACTTTTACTATGCCTGAGATTGGTATAGTTGGTTGTAATGAGCAAGATATGGAGAGCAAAGGAGCATACTGTAAAGGTATAATCGTGCGTTCATATCAAGATAGAATATCCAACTTTAGAGGTCAAGAGACTCTAGCAGAGCTACTAGAAAGAGAAAATGTATTGGGTATTTGTGAGATAGATACACGATTTTTGACCAAAATGATTAGAGATGAGGGTGCTATGATGATGGTAGCCTCTACCAATACTCACGACAAAGAATCACTTAAAAAGATACTAGATTCTTCACCTAGAATAGAAGATATAAACTACATAGAACAAGTAAGCACCAAAGAGAGCTATATCCACAATCAAGCCAACTTCAATATTGATACATTTGAATATAACAAGCCACAAACTACCAAAAAAATCATAGCACTAGACTTTGGAGTTAAGAGAAATATCCTTAATGAACTTACAAATGCAGGAATGGAAGTAAGAGTAGTACCAAACTCCACTCCAGCAGATGAGATAATCGCAATGATAGATAGTGGAGAAGCTAGTGGTGTGTTCCTATCAAATGGTCCTGGTGACCCACTTATACTCAAAGATGAGCAAGAGAAAATTAAGACTCTTATAGAGCGAAAAATCCCTCTATTTGGTATATGTTTGGGGCATCAACTATTATCTATCTCTCACGGATACGATACATATAAGCTCAAATTTGGACACCACGGAGGCAATCACCCCGTCAAAAACTCTATTACAGGCACAGTTGAGATAACAGCACAAAATCATAACTACAATGTACCTGATAATATCACAGAGATAGCAACGGTGACACATATCAATCTTTTTGATAATACTATAGAGGGTCTAAAGTATAATGACTCTCCATCAATGTCCGTTCAGCACCACCCAGAGGCGAGTCCTGGACCTAAAGAGAGTGCTTATATCTTTGGCGAATTTGCCAAGATGTTGTAGGGAGATAAGATGAATATAACTATTTTATTTGGTGGCTCAAGCTTTGAGCATGAGATAAGTATCATATCTGCTATTACTATGAAAGAGGTACTTAAAAATTCCAACATTACATATATATTTGTAAGTGGAGATAGAGAGTTTTATCTAATCCCCACAGATAAAATTAACTCAAAACTATTCTCATCAGGTGAATATAAAAAATGTAAAAAACCAACACTCAAAAAGGGTGGATTTTTTGTAGATGGACTTTTGGGAAGCAAAAAAATAGAGAGTAGTGTAACACTAAATTTAATCCACGGAAGAGATGGCGAAGATGGCAAGATAGCCTCACTAATGGAGTTTTATAATCTCCCATTCATCTCTCCAAGACTAGAAGCATCATCATTATCATACAACAAACTCTATACTAAATTTTTAGCCAAAAGATTAGGTGTAAAAACGGTAGCTTATGAATATCTCAACAAAGAGAGCAAAAAATTACAAGTAGTGTAAATAGTATGTTATCTAATATTGAAGAGAGTATGTCACGACAGGTTGAGGATGATAACAAAAGGAATACAGTTGTTATTAGTA
>JASFZJ010000033.1:0-20647 GCA_045267865.1 Sulfurovum sp.
GATAAGCATTTTGTAATACCCGTTTATCAAAGAAATTATGATTGGAAAAAAGAACAATGTAAGCAATTGTTTGACGATTTAATTGATATTTCAAAAACAAACCGTACACATTTTCTAGGTGAAGATTTAGAGTATCTAATAATTGATGGGCAACAAAGATTTACTTCAAACAAATGACAATAAAGAGCGAGTTGATATTGAAAACTTAATTAGTAATATTACATTAACTGGCTATAACTCAGAACTAAGTAATAAATCTTTTTTAGAAAAAAGAGATATGGAAAAAGGATTTAAAGAGAGTAGATTATTTTTAAATAAAGCATTACATAGTTTAGAGCATTGGAAATTTGGACTTTACCACATAGTGTATATCAATCGGAAGAAGATAATTTAAAAATATTTACATTAAATGATGATGATGTTAGTTTTGCTAGTAAAAAAATATTATCATATAAATTTATGGATGAAAAAGAAGGAAGTATTAAAAGTTGGAAACAATTTTATCAAGATTAAGAACGCTTACAGAAGAAATAGGTTTAGATTTAAACGATTTAACTTTTACAATTTCATAAAGATAGAAAAAATAGAGAAAATTGATAGTTTAGTTTATGGGCTTTATGGGTTGAGTGATGGGGAGATTGGGATAATAGAAGGACTAAATAAGGCTCTCCCATACCTTCCGTGATTAACTCTACCCCCTACAAATAGTTAGATGACTCTATTAATCAACTTTTAAAATTTAGTTATTGAATGATTTGGGTGATCAAAATACCATTGAGCCAAAAAAGTAACATAGCAAATCCAAATAGAGAGATGATGAGATATATGCTTCTCCTAGAGTTAATAATATTCCAAAATCTATCTAATCCTACCTCTTTGATAGTAAGTATAAACAGTACCCACCCACCGATACTTCCTGCTAGTGCTAACCCTGACGCACCCATTGGTTGCATTAGTATTAAAGAAAAAGAGATAGAAACAAAGAGAGAGATAAAAGAGATTTGAGCAGACTTTAGATGTCTTTTGGAGGCGTATAGATAGAGTGCAAATAGCTTGGCTAGTCCAAAGGGTAGAAGCCCTATCATATACATTATAAGCACTTTGGTAGTCTCTATCGTTTCTAATTGTGTGAACTTGCCTCTTTCAAATAGTAGCCAAACTATAGGCTCGGCTAAAATCATACCTCCTAACATAGCAAACCCCAACAAAAATGCCAAAATCCAAAATGCTTTGGATAAGTTTGCATAAGCTTTGTCATATTGTTCATGCTTGATAGCTTTGGATATAGTAGGGAATAGTGCTGTGGCTGTGGCTATCGCGATAACGGCAAGAGGGAGCTGAAATACACGATTGGCATAAAATAGATAAGATACCGAACCACTTATAAGAAATGTAGCTATCATAGTATCTATAAAAGCAGATATTTGTGGAGTGGCATTACCCAAAACAGAGGGGAGAAATAGACGGTTAAAATCTTGTTTCTCTTTGGTTATATTTTTGCGTTTACGGTATAGCCAACCACCGATAAGAAGCTTATGAAGATTGAACTTATATAGAGCCAAAATATGCACCAATACCTGCAAAACTCCACCGATGACTACAGCGAAACTAAGCCCATAAGCTACTGTTTGAGGGTCATCATGCATAAAAATAAACAACGCACCTATCATAGAGAGATTGAGTAGAGCCGTTGCCATAGCCGTAGTGGCAAAATGCTCTTTGTATTGAAGCAAAGTAGCCATAAAAGAGACTATAAAAATTAAATCTAAGTACCAAAAGTTGATAGCTGTCATGGGGGCTGTTAGAGATATAGTCTCACTCTCCCAACCTATAGCCAAAGCCTGAGTAATATACTCTGGAAATAGTGTAACTACAAAAGATAGAGCTATAAGGAAGAGCAAAAAACGCAAAAATATAGCCGTAGCAAATACCCCTTTATGTCGAGACGATACAAAAGATGGCATAAATGCTTGAGTGAATGCACCCTCTGCAAATATACGCCTAAAGAGATTAGGAAGCTTAAAAGCTATAAAAAACATATCACTCCATATAGAAGCACCCAAAGCAGAAGCCATAAGCACATCTCTACCCAATCCTGTAACACGAGAAAACAATATACCAAAGCTATTTGTAAATATAGATTTTAATTTCATAATGGTATTTTATCCTATATAGTGTATAATCCTTTTTAAATTAAAACTAGTTTTTTGGGACTACCAGTTTTAAAATATTTGGTGATACCAAACCTATAAAGAAAGATTACTTTCTTCCTCTTACAAACTTCTCTATTCGTCTTAATCCCTCTCTAATAGTTGTCATATCTGTAGCAAAAGAGAATCTAAAGTATCCCTCTGCTCCAAATCCAACTCCTGGGACTACTGCTACACCTGTAGTTTGAAGTAGCTCTTTACAAAATTCCATAGAGTCATTTGATATATCTTTGATATTTACAAATAGATAAAATGCCCCTTGTGGTTTGAGAACTGAGAGTCCATCTATATCATTAAATAGTCTTACAGCTTCATCAGCTCTGCCTTGGAATGCTCTTTTCATATTATCAATCTCATCATCTACTTCACCCAATAGTGCAGGAATAGCTGCTTTTTGTGTGATTGAGTTGATATTTGATGTACTTTGTCCTTGCAGGTCGGTCATTGCTTTGATAAGCTCTTTATTTGGAGTAGCTAAATAGCCAAAACGCCAACCTGTCATCGCTACAGATTTACTAAGACCATTTATAGTAACTGTTCTTTGGTACATATCATCGCTGATACTAGCACACGCTGTAAACTCTGTATCATATACAAGCTTTTCATACATCTCATCAGAGGCTACTATAATATCTGTATCTTTGAGAACATCTGCTAACAACTCTAACTCTTCTCTTGAATAAACACATCCTGTTGGATTGGATGGAGAAGTAAGAACAAGCATTTTGGTCTTAGGAGTGATTGCATCTCTTAACTGGTCTGCTGTAATTTTAAAGCCACCTATCTCATCTGTATCTATAACTACAGGTATCGCCCCTGCATATATTACGAGTTCAGGATAAGTTACCCAATATGGAGCAGGGATAATAACCTCATCACCATGGTTTAGTGTGGCTTGAAAAAGGTTGAAGAGTGACTGTTTTGCACCGTTGCTGATAATAATATCAGATGGTTCATAGTCAAGTCCATTATCTCTTTTGAGCTTTTTACTCACTGCTTCCAATACTTCTGGAATACCTGCTACAGCTGTGTATTGAGTAAATCCACTATTGATAGCTTTGATAGCTTCATCTTTGATAAGTCTAGGAGTAGCAAAGTCTGGCTCTCCTGCTGAGAATGATAGTATATCTTTGCCTCTTGCTTTTAAATCACGAGCAAGTGAAGATATAGCTATAGTAAGTGATGGAGATAGTGTTTTGATACGATTAGAAAGCATATAAACCCTTAAAAATAAATTCTGTTATTATATCAAAAGAGGTTGAAGATTAAGTAAAGAGATTTTACATTTTTTAAATTATAAAACCAAATCCAAAATTAAACTCTCAATAAACTCCTCATCAGATTTTTCAGGGAGTTTACTCTCTTGAAGTTTATTTTGCACAATATCTAGTTTTTTATCTAAATAGTCCATCACCTCTTCTAGGTTTTCTCTACCCTCTTTGATAGATTTGATATACTCTCTATTTAGTAGTGGAAATGTAATAAATTCATCATCAAGTAGCTCTTCAACCTCATTAATCACTCGTACAGCGTGAGAGAGAGCTTTCCAATCTACACCTTTGGCTGAACTTCTACTTCTATTACCAAATTGTGCTTCCATCTCTTTAATTTTTTGAGCAAAATACTCTACACTCACAGTACTACGAAACTTTTTACCCAATACTTCTACATAAAGCCCCTCTTTATAAGCATCATTACCACGAGATACAGAAGCCATTACAAACTTTATATAGTTAAAAACTTTTGATTCAAAGATATTCTCTATCTCATCAAATACCTCTTCTAGTTTGAGACTATATTTCTCTTTTGGTATAGATGCGAAATACTCCACAAATATATGAAGCTCATTAAATCTCTGCCCTCGTACATTATAGAGTTTACTTTGACCCACACAGTAGCCTACAAAAGAGTGCAGATGTCTATTATAAAATCTCTTATAGTTTTTTTGCATAACAGTCACAAAAGCCTCATCAACATACTCTTGGGTATCTTCTCTAAATAGAGAAAAGAGCAAATCCAAAGCTCCAGTTTCTCCTTTTTTGAGCAGATTAAACCATTTATATATACTATAAAGCTGTAAATCTACATCTTCTTTACCATTTTTGGTATTTGTAGCGTTACTATTATAATTATAATGTTCTATATCTTTTTTGAGTAGCACGGCTCTTTGGCTTGGAATAAATATACCTTTATAGTCTGTATCAGAGTTTGGATTGTCTGTACCAAAGAGTTTTGAGCCATATTGTGTGATATAGACTATCTTATATCCATACTCATCTCCAAACTCTTTTATAATATTTTCTATCTCTTTCATAACTAATTAGTATCCTTTACACTACTACAATCTCGTAATAGTCCATCTTTAATATCATAAATCATACCGTGAATAGTCAAATCTTGTCCTGATTTTATCGCATTTCTGACTATTGTGATATTCATAACATTTCGCACTTGCTCTTTGACATTTAGTTCGCATAGTCTATCAAATTTTTGTTTTTCATCCTTTATCGCGTCTAGTTCAATCTCATGAAACCTCTGTACATCTACAATATGGCGTAACCAATTGTCTATAAGTCCATGGTCTTTGTTGTCCATAGATGCTTTAACTCCTCCACATCCATAGTGTCCACATACAATTATATGTTTTACTTTTAATACCTCCACTGCATACTGAATAACAGATAAGGCGTTAAGGTCTGTATGTACTACCACATTGGCTATATTTCGATGGACAAATACATCCCCTGGTGGTAAATCTACTATCTGATTGGCAGGAACTCTACTATCGGCACACCCTATCCATAGATATTTTGGATTTTGTTGTAGTGACAATCTATGAAAGAATTGAGGGTCAGCTTTAGTGACAGACTCTGCCCATTTTCTATTATTATCAATTAGTTTTTTCATAAAAATCCTTAAATTTAAAAGTGAATTATTATATCGAAGATTAAATATTGATTTGGTTTAGAAGAGGAATTTAAATCATCTACCCCAAAAGAGTGGGTAGAAGAGTATATTTATTTAACAATAACTCTAGCATTTTCTGCTTGGATAGGTCTATTATTTGGGTGGTGCATAGTGTGTAAAAACTTCTCTACTTGTGCTTTGGAGATAGTCACAGGAGTTTTAAGTACAAGCCATCTAACACCCTCTGTACATGGAGGAGTAGTAAGTGAACCATTAAAACGATAATAGTCTTTATTCTCAGGTAATAGAGCATTAGCAATATCTGCCAACTCTAAAGTAGTTTTTTCATCTGCATTTTTAGGCATTTTATCCCATACTTTAGCTAAAGCTTCATTTTTTTCACCCTCTTCAAACATCAAAGCAAGTACAGCGATATTGTTATCTTTATCAAGGTGAACGAAGTGTGCTTCTAGTGGAAAAGATTTACCTTCTATATGATTTTCACTTGGTGTATGAAAATGAAATTGTTTGAGTGAAAATGTCATATTATCTACTACAAGTGTAGCACCATCAGCGATATTCACTTGTATAGTGTGTCCATTATTTAACACTTCTGTAGAGGCTATTTTATAATCAGGAGCGATAGCATCAAGCTGTGCATCAAGTGAAGTGACTACATTAATAGGTGATTGATTTTTCCCTATGCCACACATTGTATTTTTGGGTGATAACTCTGCCCATTTTTCAGGTGAACCATGTCCTGTATAACCCCAGTGTACAGCAACTTTTGCATCATTATGTGCTTCTTCTGCTATAGCAATGCTACCCAAAAGTGCCATTGAGAGAGTTACACTCATTAGTGTAGATATTATTTTCATTATTTACCTTTTATAATTTAATTTAAGTTCATATCAATTATAATAGAGTTATCTTTTAAAATAGATTTTTTAGAACTAGATAATATTTGAATAGATTTAAAACTCAAAATGTATAAATTAGTAACATATTTAGCTATAATACCATAATATATTTTGATTAACTCTTTAATTAATAAAATTTATTATAAATTTGTATAAGTAGAAAATTATATTTCTACAATAAACTTTTAAAGGAAGAAAAATGAAGATATTAAAATTTATACTCATATTTTTGGGAGCAACAGCAATTTTATCAGCTAGAGGAGTATTAGTAAGTAGTTACTACCATCCAAAGAGTGAACCTAGAGGATTATATATAGTAGAGTTTAGTTATGCAAAGACATACTATACATACAGAATGTACTGCCCAACAGGTGAGGTAAGAGATATAACAAGAGGTCACTGGGGAAAAGCAAGAAAAGCCTATAAAGAAGATAAAAGATACTTCAATGGAGCAATGGTGCTAAGGTCTGCTTACGCTGAAGTTTGTAACTAACTTATGATAGTAGGTATAGAAGGTATAGTAGAACACAAAGAGCCTACAAGAGTCCATATAAATTTATCAGGTTTGATACATGAGGTACACACCTCTATCAATACCTCCAATCAAATCACCGATAGTAGAGTCAAGCTATTGGTGACACAGATAATAAGAGAAGATGCAAATCTCCTCTTTGGATTTATAGATATTAGTGAAAAAAAAATGTTTGATACACTTCTAAAGATAAATGGAGTAGGTCCAAAAGTTGCACTAGCAATATGCTCCACATTCACCCCCTCCACCTTTGCAAATGTAGTAGCCTCCAAAGACTTAAATATGCTCAAAAGAGTCCCAGGGATTGGGCCAAAAGCAGGTAGTCGTATATTGGTTGAGTTAGTAGATTTCATTGCAGATGGAGAAGACAACACCACCAACAAATCAATGAGCGAAGCGATGATGGCACTAGAGAGTCTAGGCTTCAAAAAAGATATAATCCAAAAAGCACTCTATGGCTGTAGTGGAGATACAAGTACACTTGTCAAAGAGGGTCTTAAGAAGTTGCAGAGGCTTTAATCTCTATAGCTACTTTCGTTCCCACAAAATTGTAGGAACGAATGAAATTAAGGCTTCAACTTCTACATCCACCCAAAATATCTAAAAATCTCTTCATAATAGAAGACTGATGCAACAACAACTCCAACACTTATTACAAACGATACAATTTTAACGATACTATATGGTCTCTCTCCTACTATTTTGCCTGTTTGGGCATTTATGGCGTAGTTGAAATCTCTGTTGTTCCAGCTAAATGATGCTGTCCATATTGGTAGGAGGGTATTTTTATATCTGTTGTTATTATAGGAGCTGTTTACTGTATGTACTCTCTGCTCATCTCCTCCTATATCTTGTCGTACTTTTCTATCTATCTTGTGTGACATCTTATCTTTGGCTATATCAAATCCCTCTTGAAGATTGGTGCTATATTCCTCTGCTTCAAATCCTGATATATATTTACTATCAAAACTTATTAACTGTTTAGTATCCCATGGCTCTAAGTCATCTAATATATCTCTATCTATAGTAGGGCTAGAGGGTACTACCACATCATCAAAATTGACATTTACCACTCCACTAACATAAGTCCAATCTATACGAGACTCTTTCCCTGTTACTTGCTTTGATTTACCATTCTCTTCTACTGTGCGTGTGACTGTAACATAATATTTTCTTCCTCTCTCTCCTGTATAATATGAGATTGTATCACTATCATAGAGCCAATGAGGTAGATAATATCCTTTGAGAATTTTATTGTCACTTAGATATTTTTTGAAAGCATTTGGTGCGAACCATCTGGAACTTACCCATTTTTTGAAGCGATTTTTGGCATCTTTTCTTGTTATGATAAATGGTATTAGAGATTTGGGTTTTATATCTTGTGTGCAATCAATTATCGCAGGTACATCACAATATGGGCAGTGTGTAGCAAATGCATGAGATTTAAAATCAAAAGATGCTCCACACTTATCACAACTTGTCTCTTTGTCTTCAAAGCTCTCTTCTATGGAGATAGAAGCCAACTTCTCATCTAAATCAAGTCTATCAATACTCTTATTGGACTCTGGTATCTCTGTTTGAGTATTACAAAAGCCACAACTAAGTTTGCCATTAGCAGGTGAAAATGTCTGAAATGCCCCACAAGAGGGACACTCAAAGTGTTTAGATTCAAATTTCATTATTGAGGTGGCAGTGGTGGTGGCATAGCTCCAAAGCTACTTGAAAATACGCTCTCTGCCTTACTCCAACCGTCCATTCCATCTGCCCATACTAGGGTATCTCTTTTTATCTCTGAATTAGATATTTTGCTATTAATCTCATTAAGAGAAAATGCTCCTTGTGATGCTCCATTGATAGCTACAAAGTATTTTTTCTCTTGATTTGGAAGAGGTGGTGGGGGTGTGCTGTTGTTTTGACTGTTATTTTGCTGATGGTTTTGGTTATTCATACTATTTGACATATTCTGCCCCATAGCCATCGCTACACCCATTCCCATCATATCAGCCATACCACCACTATTGTTACTACTATTTTTCATAGCTTCTGCACTTTGGTATTTGAGGTGGTCATCAAGGTTACCTGTGATAGCTCTACTTGAACGAGTATCAAGAGCTTTCTCTACTTCTGGTGGGAGAGAGATATTCTCTATAAGCATTTTGGTAAGTTCTAATCCGTACTCTTTGAAAAATGGCGATATTTGCTCTGTGATAAACGAGCCAAACTGCTCATAATTTCCTGCCAAATCAAGTACAGGTGTTGTATCTTTACCCAAAATCGTAGCAAATTTAGAGAGTATAAGGTTGGTAAGTTGTGCTTCTACCTCATCTGTTGTAAAGTGTCCATCTGTTCCTACTATCTCTTTGAGGAAAACTTCGGCGTTATTTATGCGTATCTCATAAGTACCAAAAGCTCTAAGTCGTACCATAGCAAACTCAGGGTCTCTTACCATAATAGGGTTTTTTGTTCCCCATTTTAGATTTGTAAATCTTTTTGTACTTACAAAATAGACTTCTGCTTTAAATGGAGAGCTAAAACCGTGGTCCCAATGTTTTAGACTTGTCATTATAGGCATATTTTGAGTCTCTAGCTCATATATCCCAGGGGTCATAATATCTGCTATCACTCCCTCATTTACAAATACTGCTATTTGAGACTCTCTTACTGTAAGTTTCGCTCCATACTTTATCTCATTACCTTGTCGCTCAAACCTATATACCATCGTATCACTACTATCATCTGTCCAATCTATAACATCTATAAACTGTCCACCTATAAAATCAAATAAACCCATTATATCTCCTTTTATATTTTCGCTTCTGTTTTACTCTCTGCTATTTCTGGCAACTTTTCTGCTTTTACTTTGACTGCCAAAAGAGCCTCTTTTAACTCTTTTTCTGTCTGTTGAAGCTCTATTACGGCTGACGCTCTTGCACTTTTACCCTCTTGGGCTATGCGTAGAGAGTCGTTAAGTGTAGCGATAAATGTCTCATTTGCTTTTTTGATACTTTCGATGTCAAATACTCCTCTCTCCATCTGTGTCCTCACCTCTTTATTGGCTTCTCTTAGACCCTCGGCATTTCTCTCTAGTAGTTGATTGGTCAAATCTGCTGAATTTTTGACTGCTTTTGCTGCTGCGTGACTTCTAAATATTGTAACCGTTTGAGCCAGTTGATTTCTCCATAATGGCACAGTATTTACAAGTGTTGATGTAATTTTGGATATAAGAGATTTATCATTCTCTTGGATTAGTCTAATACTAGGTAACGACTGCATTGTCACTTGACGCGATAGTCTCAAATCATGTACTCGTCTCTCCAGCTCATCTCTAAATCCCCTAATCTCTTTAACCTCTTGAATAGCCATCATATCATTACTATCAGCATTTGCTACATACTTTGGAATTACCTTCTCCTCAATCTCTTCAAGCTTCGTCTCTCCTGCTTTGATATAGAGTTCCAGATTTCTAAAAAAGTCTAAATTGGCTTCATATAGCTTATCAAGAGATACAATATCTGTAAGAAGTTGAGCTTTGTGCTTCTCTAAATCATTGGAGATAACATCTATCTGGTCTCGCACCTCCTCATACTCTTCTATAAATTTATTGATAGGCTTTGTCATACCTACAATTTTTTGCCACCACGCCTGTTTTTGATTGGGGTCAAGCTTACTCATATCAAAACCTTTGATAGAGAGTACCATCTGATTAAGAGCGTCACCTGCTGACCCTATATCTTTGTTTTGGACTCCATCTATCATTCTATTGGATATATCATCAAGCTTCTCTTGAGCCGATGCTCCGAAATATATTATAGAGTTTCTATCATTTATATCTATCTCATTGAGAGCGTCTTGTAAGGCTGTTACTTCATCTTCTCGTATCTCTGGGATATTTGGATTATCTCCCTCTATTGATACCTCTATTAGCTCTTTTGTTTTTGTATTCATTATAATCCTTTATTTTATATGTTCTTTTAGTGCATCTATACTGACATCAAGGTCAAACATATTATTCTCTTTAAGTCTCTGTAACTCATCATCAAACTTCTTATCCAAATCTCTCATTAGAGTATATAGTCTCTCTTTGGTATCGCTATCTATATCTTTCTCATCCATAGCAATATACGACTCAGTCACTTTAACAATACCATCAATATATACTATCAAAAATTTTCTAGATACTCGTATATCTTTGGGGTCTTCTTGTATTGTATCTATAATAATATCTGCTTTTTTGGTAGCAATCCAAAGCATTTTGACAAGCTCTTTATCTTTGATATTTTTGCTATCTTTCTCTATCTTTACTATTTTACCTCTAGCTTCACTTATAGTCTCCAATACAAACTCAGCTGAAATATCACCGATATTCTCTAGCTTATCATCTCTAGGGTCAAAGCCATAATATAAAAAATATCCAACAGTAGCGATAATACCCAAAAATATATCAACAAAAAAAGACTCACCACCTGCTATAGACATCGTAAAAAATGTAGATATACCCAGTCCAAATGCACTTAAACTCTTATATGGAATTTTGGGTGCTTTGGTAAGTTTAGCTTGTAAGTAGTCTCTCTCTTGGGCAAACCCTTTAGATGAGAGTTTTGCTGTGATAAAAAATAGTAAAAATGCTACACTATTTAAGATAAAGTCCATAATATTACTCTTCATAAGAGCCATAATAATAGCCAAAAATAGAGGTAGTAAAAATATATATAAAATCGAACCTTTTAAAGAGTTGGTTGATTTGGTAGGTACATAAGGTTTTGTCTTTGCCATTATAAAGATACCCCCAATAGTTTAAGTAGAGGATACCAAACAGCAACCCCCGACGAGAGTATAATAAAGAAGAAACCAAATACTTTTTTGTATCCAAACAAAATAAATCCTTTTATCTAAAGTTTGGTTATTTTAGCATAATTTTTATAAATGATAGTAATACTACCTTTTTTGAGTTTACATATAATATTAGTAAAATAGGTAATAATTTACTTAATTCCTAAGTTGATAGACCTCTGATATTGGTATGAGCCATAAATAATATAACAAAAACAACCCCATACCAATGAACTGAGCTTACTACATATATATTATCAAGTATAATATCCACTCCCATAATATAGCTAATAGTATCTTCTGCTAGTAGTTTAATAATAATATAAGAGATGACAAAGCCTGATATATATTTTTGGTTAGGATATGTTTGGATAGCTCCATATAGAGCTACTCCATAAAGTACGCCTGACATACCGACATAGGTATTGATATGTAGAGTAAAAAAGTGAAGCATAAGTATCACAAAAATAGAAGCTAATAGAAAAAACTTTATAAATGTTTTTATACTCCAAGCAGAATAAAAAAGAATAATAGATGCATAAAAATTGAGAATATTGAGAAACCAATGTTGCCAGTTAAGATGTACTAAATTTGGAGTTATCCATTGGTAAATTATATTATCCCAAAAGCTCTCACGATGATATGATAGTAATCCATCTATAAAGTAGAAGTTGAGTATTTGTAAAAAAGCCGTAACCAGAGTCACTCCTAGCATTAGAGCTAGAAATGATTTGGGAATTTGTCTCACTGCTACTCTTGTTCTTCTCTTCTAAAGTAGAGTAGTCCCAAGACAAAAAGAGGTAGTATATAACCCAATGCCCCACCTCCAGAAGATGGCTCTTCTATTGTATGAGGATTGTATGTAGTTTGCGTATTAGTATTGGTATTTACAGAAACTACACATTTAGGGTGACCATTACTATCATCTCCCCAAGCACCTGCTTTTGAACAGTCATAATCCATAGCACAAGCTTGATGTGAAACACTATTTTCACTATTTGAAGCCCAATAAAAAGTATCTTTTTTAAATCCTGTAGGTGAGATAGTGCTACCACCCTCCTCCCAAGATGCTATAAGCTCGTCCATGGTAGGCAGACGATAGCCACGCTCACTACACCAACTATTTGCTTCACTCCAAGAAAAATATCCATCAGGTTCAAGCTCTAAAAAATTGATATTACCTATAGTCTGTGTGGCTTTACTCTCAGCACTATAATCTTTTGTGATTTTAAACTCATAAAGTATAGCACTAGCACTAGTACCTGCATAGTTATCTCCATTATTGAAATAGATATAACTACTTGTAGCACTACTAAGTTGGTCACTAGTCAATGTACCGATATCTGAATGTATAGCATTATCTCCATAAGCACTATAAGAGAGTGTCAATTGATATGCACCATTATCATCTATGACCATTTGATAGTAAATTATACTATTATGATTTACCAATTTGGTAGGTCCCCACTGATGGTCTGTAGATAGATATTGATAAGGTAATCCTGTCGTTAAATCTGAAATCCCTATCAAAGAGCTAAAATAGTTATCTGCACCATTAAGAGCAAATTTAATTTGAACTGTACTTCCTAATAGGTTATATCTATCTTTTGTGATAATAGAGTTAGCATCATAATATCCATCAGCATCTTCTTTGGCATTTGTAAATGGAGCAAAAGGGAGTGATACACTACCATCACTATTAAATACAGGAGGATATAAGGGGTTAAACTTATCTCTTTGTTCCCAAATATCACTTGATATGACTGTTGGAGTTATAGGGTCTGTAGTTGAAGATATATATGCTTTTGACTTGATAGTAAAATTATAACTTCCTGAAGTATAGTTATAAGGATAAACAGATACAAGATAGCTACCTGCTTCAAGTGTACAAGTATTAGATATATCGGTATCTTTAGTAATAAAAGATGCACAGGCATTAATATAATCTCCTGTATTATTTTTTTGGGAAATAGAAAATGATATACTTTGATAATTAGAATTTTTCAAAAAATCATTTTGTATTTTGGCATCTATATTTATATCAGATTTTTTTGTAAGTGTAAAAGAGAAATAATCTTGACCATTCATAAAATTAGGATATTCACCCATAGTATCACGATAAAAACCAATATTATCAGCATACTCTATATTTGTAGTGATAAGTGTAGCCTCATTTTTCATAGTATTACTGTATAAAATATTTCTTGTTGGAGGATTTTGATTAGTTACAGAGCTTATAGTCGTATTCATTAAATATTGTGTTTCATCATATAGAGCATATATCAATACTCTATATGTTCCAGGCATAAGATGTATCTTAAATCCATCAGGATAAGTAGTACTTCCTGTAGCAGAGACAGTTGAAGAAAAATAAGAAGAAGATTCTCCTGCATAGTCTCCTATCTTATATGCTACACTATCTATCCCAACTTTTTGGGGGATAAACTCTACTAATGTATAACTCTCTACTATCAAGTCATAGAGTATTCCTGTATGATTACGACTCCCATAACCAGAGATAGTTTCTCCTGCTTTAAAGCTACCTATATATTTATAATCAGCCAATATAAATAGTGGAAGTAAGCATAGAATAAATATCATTTTTTTTAATCTCATAAAAATCCTTTTAAAATTTCAAGATAACTTATTATAATGAAATTTCTACTATTAAGTCAAGGGTATTACAATAATTTTACTTTCCGTATTTTAAATCTTTAACAGCTTGTGTAATATCATCTTGTCTCATAAAATGTTCACCTACCAAAAAGGCATCAGCTCCTACTTTTGCTAGTTCTTGTACTGTTTCGTGGTCGGTTATCCCTGATTCAGCTACTATTATTTTGCCATTTGGGATAAGTGGGATTAGCTTCTCACTTAGTCTCATATCCATCTCAAAGCTCTCTAAATTACGGTGATTGATACCTATAATATCAGCCCCTGCAAATATCGCTTTGATTAAATCAATTTTATTATGTACCTCAACAAGTACATCAAGCCCCAAATGAAGAGCATAATCATGTAGCTCTTTGAGTTCTTTTCGTGAAAGAGCCATAGCAATAAGCAATATATAATCAGCTCCAAAAGCCAACGCTTCCAATACTTGATACTTATCTACTATAAAATCTTTGCGTAATAGAGGGAGATTTACATATCGTCGCACCATACTTAAATACTCTTTATCACCTTTGAAAAAATGTGGCTCTGTAAGTATAGATAGAGATGAAGCTCCACCATTTTCATAAGCCTGAGCGATAATCATAGGGTCAAAATCTTCACGAATAATACCTTTACTAGGACTAGCCTTTTTTATCTCAGCTATTATCCTATAAGGGTTCTCTTCTGTAGAACGCAATGCACTTTTTACATCTTTGGGTACAAAAGGGTTAAAGGCCAAAGAACGCCCCAACCACTCCATAGGATAATCTACCTTTCTCTTCTCTAAATCATATTTTGTCTTTTTGATAATGTCATCTAATATTTGTGCCATTGTGACTCTTTCTAATTTTTTTGGCATTATAGCATAAGTATAATTTGTGATATAATAATAAAAATATACTAAAGGACAAATAATGGAAATGAAAAAGTGTAACACTCTTCAAGAAGCTAGAGATGAGATTGATATTGTAGATAAATCTATTGTGGAGTTGATAGCTAAACGAAATGGTTATATCAAACAGATAGCTCACTTCAAAAATAGTATAGAAGAGGTGAAAGCTGAGGATAGAATAGCTGATGTTATCTCGAATGTGAGAACTCTAGCTATATCTTTGGATTTATCTCCAAATCTAATAACTGATTTATATGTGAGAATGATAAATGAGATGGTAGAGAGTGAAGTGGCTGAATTGAAGAATGCAAATAGGTTTTAGATTTAGCAAATATATAAAGGTGGGTTAGGAAACCCACCCTACAGTTATAGAGCTGTACTAACTGCCGTACCTGCTACACTAGCAGTTGTGCTTACAGCCGTTCCTGCTACTGAGAGAGGAGCTGTTATCAATTGAGTACAACCTGACATCAACAGTGATGCCATCATTAGGTATATAGTTAATTTTTTCATAATTTCTCCTTACTCTACTTCTGCATCAATAACATCGTCATCATCTGCTTTTTTATCTTTTGGGTCTGCTTTACCTTTCTCTTCTTTAGCATACATAGCTTCTGCTAATTTATGACTTTTTTCTGTAAGAGCTTTTACTTTCTCTTCTATCTGCTCTTTTGTGGCATTGTCATCTTTTAGTAGAGCCTCTAACTCTTCTATGCTCGTCTCTATACTTGCTTTCTCAGTTGCATCAAAGTTCTCACCCAAATCAGTCAATGATTTTCTTGTTTGGTGAACTAGAGCGTCTGCTTGGTTTCTTGTCTCTACTAGCTCTTTTCTTTTTGCGTCTTCTGCTTTGTGAGCTTCTGCATCTTGTACCATTTTTTCTATCTCTTCATCACTCAATCCACTCGAACCTGTGATTTTAATCTCTTGTGATTTACCTGTACCTTTGTCTGAGGCTGAAACAGTTAAGATACCATTTGCATCTATATCAAATGTTACTTCAATCTGTGGCACACCTCTTGGAGCTGATGGAATATCACGAAGCTCAAACATACCTAGAGATTTATTATCTTTACTAAACTCTCTCTCACCTTGCAAGACATGAATACTAACAGCTGGTTGATTATCTTCTGCTGTTGAGAATGTTTGTGACTTTTTAGCAGGTATTGTTGTACCTTTTTCTATTACTTTTGTAGTCACTCCACCTAGAGTTTCAATACCAAGTGAGAGAGGCGTAACATCAAGAAGTAGTACATCTTTTACATCTCCTGCCAATACTCCACCTTGAATAGCAGCACCTAGAGCAACTACTTCATCAGGGTTTACAGATTTATTCAAATCTTGACCGAAGAATTTTTTCATCTCTTCTTGAACTAGAGGAATACGCGTACTTCCACCCACCATAACTATCTCGTTTATATCAGAAGTAGATAGGTCAGCATCTTTTAGTACACCTTGAACAGTTTTAATCGTACTTGTTACCAAATCACCAATCAAAGACTCAAATTTAGCTCTTGTAATTTTGGTTACAAGGTGTTTTGGTCCAGAAGCATCTGCTGTGATAAATGGTAAGTTTATCTCTGTTTCAGTTGAGCTTGATAGCTCTTTTTTGGCTGTCTCAGCTGCATCTTTAACTCTTTGAAGAGCCATAACATCAGCTTTGATATCTATACCAGTATCAGATTTGAACTCATCTGCAACAAAATCAATAATTTTATTATCAAAGTCATCTCCACCCAAAAATGCATCACCACCAGTAGCCATAACTTCTACTACACCATCACCAGTCTCCAACGCTGTAACATCAAATGTACCACCACCCAAATCATAAACAACTATCTGTTCAGACTCTTTTTTGTCAAGACCATAAGCCAACGCAGCAGAAGTAGGCTCATTGATGATACGAAGAACATTTAGTCCAGCGATAGTTCCTGCCTCTTTTGTAGCTTTTCTTTGAGCATCATTGAAGTAAGCAGGGACTGTAATAACAGCGTCAGTGATAGTCTCACCAAGATAAGCCTCAGCATCTTCTTTCATCTTCATAAGCACTTTAGCAGAAATCTCTTGAGGCGTATAAGTCTTACCAGCTACCTCTATAGCACAAGCACCACTTTTACTCTCTATTACATGGTAAGGCAATTTAGATTGAGCCTCTTTAGCTTTATCTTCATTCATCATAAGACCCATAATTCTCTTGATAGAGTAGATAGTCTTCTCAGGGTTTGTAATCGCTTGTCTCTTTGCAGATTCACCTACTAAAATCTCACCTTTATCTGTAAATGCCACAATTGATGGAGTAGTATTCTTACCCTCTTTATTGGCGATAATCTTAGCTTCACCATTTTCAAAAATTGCCATCGCAGAATTTGTCGTTCCTAAATCTATTCCTAATACTTTACCCATGTTTTATTTCCTTTAATTATTGTTTTTATTTTTTATTGGTCGGCTAAAGCCAACCCTACAACTTTTTCATTCCCACGCAAAGCATGGGAACGAATAAATATATATTACAACGGTAGGGTTGGCTTTAGCCAACCTTTTCCCGTATGTAAAAATCACCTATTTACAAGTGCTAACCATCGCTGGTCTTAAAATCCTATCTTTGATAGTATAACCTTTTTGCATCACTTGCACCACATCGCCTACTTCGTGATTGTCACTCTCTACTTGCATAATAGCTTGATGAACTTCAGGGTCAAACTCTCCATCACAATTTACCTCTTTGATACTATTTTTCTCTAGTACCTTAGCAAGTTGTTCGTGAGTGAGTTTAACTCCCTCTTTCATCTGTGTAAGTACCTCTGCTCCATCTGCCTTATCAGCTCCATCTATAGAACTCAAAGCACTCTCAAAAGAGTCCATCACAGCCAATATATCTTTGGCAAAGCTCTCATTTGCATAAGATACGGCATTTGATTTTTCTCTCTCTAGTCGCTTTTTTAAATTATCAAAGTCAGCGTGAGCTCTGTAGTATTTATCTTTATAATCAGCAGCTTCTACTAGTGCTACTTCGAGAGGATTAATCTCTTCTACCACTTCCACTGTTTCATCAATATCATCTGCAACAGGCTCTTGCAAATCAATTGCTTCTTCTTGATTGGTTTCTATATCTTGATTTTTATCTTCATGACTCATATACAAACCTCCTTTGGTTATAAATATTGCATCAAATATCTAATGCTTAATGGCATTATACAACATTGAGTCATCATTTGTCAAGTCATAGTTGAGTGACTATGACTAAACTTAATAAAATAGGGCTATTTTATTCGTAAAAAGAGGCTTCTCTTCGGGTTCTTACGCATCGTGTGTTATAGGTATCACTTTTAAGTCCAGCAATATCTATATTTCCATTATCAAAAGAGACTCTATATGAATTACTAGTTAGGCTTGTGGTAGAAGTCCAATAAAATCCAGAGTTTAGAGTAGTCTCAGTATTGATAAAGGTACTATATATAATAGTAACTGTTTCATTGTTATCCTCCACTATACTTATAAGCTCTTTTATATTTGGCACTCTCCAATCTATACCATTTTCATCTAAGTTCAAGTTATGACAGTAGTTTAGAGAAGTTGTCCAATTTTTATCATCTGATATATTATTATCTTGCCACTCTAACATAGTATTGTGGTCTATTACTATACCACTAGCTGTTCTTGTGAAATTTATATCTTTGGCTATAGTTGCATTCTCATCATTTACACATTGATAGTCTTTACTATCAACCCTATCCCAATTTTTTGAGACACCTGCAGGAAAATCAATAGCAAATGCCTTATCACTGCTATAAGGGATAGTCGTCCAATAACCGTTAGTAGCTGTATAAGTAGTAAATTTACTATTTATCATATCTGAAGTTCTATTATACTCAATCAAATCTAACATCTCTTTTCTTGTTGGAACTCTCCATTTTGTATCTATAAACTGTCCACCAAAATTAGATTGACATATTTTTTCATCTTGGAAATCAAGACCCATCATATTAGTCCAGATAGTTCCAGATGTTGAATTATTATTCCATACCATACCTGTAATATTATCTCTAACAAGGTCTATTGGTACAGGAGTAGTATTAGTATTAAGACCAGTTAGACCTGTTGTATTATCATCAGTATAATTAATATCAATACTTCCATACTCATAATACCCATCATCATAATCAGCATAAGATATAGTCTGCTTTGTTTTTCTAAGGTTTGTGTGTCCTATAGAGACATTTATATCAATCTTTGCTTCTGTACTATTTGTATCATGACTATCTGTGATTACTATAGTGAGATTGTGTTCACCTATTGCAAAAGGAGATAGTGACGCAGTTGTAGGCTCAGTTGGACTATCGTATAGAGTTGTTGCTCCCTCTGTAATCAAATATCTAGTTATATCATCACCATAATTGGCATCAGCAAAAGTTATATCAATCTTTGCACGGTCTCCCTCTATTAGATTTTGCTTAGCACCTGAATTTATTACTATCGTAGGTGCAAAGTTTGCACCTACTATAACAGTTCTAGTTTTAGTGATGGCTTTATTACCATTACTATCTGTAGCGTTATAAGATATAATATAGCTATTTGCTACATTAACATTTACACTACCTGTAGTATTTATAGTTATTACAGCATCATAATTATCTTTAACTATGGCACTTAGCTCAGTATAAGCATCTCCTGCTACAAGATTTATAGTATCTAATCCATTGAGTGTGATAATAGGAATAGTCGTATCTACTACACTTACCGTTCTCTTCATCTCTATCGCACTATTTCCATTACTATCGGTTACATTATAAGTGATAATATAATCTCCCAATGTATCGGTATCTACATCATCACCTGATATAGTAACTACTAATCCATTATCCAGATTATCAGTTACTGTGGCATTAAATTCATAATAAGTATCACCATACTCTATTGAGAAGTTTATAACACCCTTATCATTGGTATTAAGAGTGATTATCGGAGCAGTACCTAGCAAAATATTTATTATATCTTGTATCTTTGTGATAGTATCAGCATCTGTAGTTGTATTAGAGGATATAATATTATTTATATCTTTTATATTTTCAACTGTTACACCTGTTATACCTCCATCTGTATAGTCAGTTAGGGTAAGAGCTGTTCCACCATTGATAAAGTTTGCTACTTTAGTGATAATACCTGTAGAGTCTTTCAAAAGTGCTATTATAGCTTGTATTTTCGCAAGAGTATCGACCTCTGTAGATGTCTTAGAGGCTATAAGCGTATTTAGTGCTTCTATATTATCAGCTGTTACTCCTGTTACTCCTGCATCTGTATAGTCTGCTAGGGTAGGAGCTGTTCCACCATTAGTAAGGTCTGCTACTTTTGTGATTAATGCTTGTGTATTATCTGGCGTAGTGCTACCACCTTTACTACTACAAGCCGTTAGCATTATTACGATAACACCTATCATAATGTATTTTAAAATTTTCATAACTATTCCTTTGGTTATCTAAACTATTATATTTTACACAATTGTTTGTTAATTTACTATTAAGAGGGGGATTTGAGTTCAACGCCAATGAATTAAGGAATTTGTAGGTTGGGTATCACCCAACAATTAACGCTTAATAGGCTGTATATATTGTTTGGCAGTGCCAAACCTTGTATAATGCAAATAAGAGAAAAAGATGTTATTCTATTCTCTAAGGATTAAGGGTAAATCGTCCAAACCTAAAGC
>JASFZJ010000034.1:0-16469 GCA_045267865.1 Sulfurovum sp.
TTTCACTTGAAAAAATAGCAGATATATATCTACAAAAAGGTGAAGTGGAGAAAGCTCTTACTAATTATAAAAAATGTTTAGAATTATTTGAGTTTATATCAAAGAAAAGAGCAGATTCCATTGAAGCCAAAAGAGATGTTTCTGTTTCGTATTACAATATAGCTAAGCTACATAAAGAGAGTTATAATATATCAGATGCTCTTAAATATTATCAAAAAGCTCTTGATGAGGTTGCACCCTTTAGGGATTATCCTTATGGTGATTTTAAAAATATGATAAAATTTTTTAGTGATGAGATAGCTGGTTTGAAAAAAAATTAGGTGACACCTCAATAGAGATATTATGAGAAAAAGATAAAGAGCGTAGGGCATATATTGAGGTAAATATGATATAATTGTCTCAATTGTCACTAAAAAATTATACTATTATAAGGAATATTTATATATGCTTAAAACTATTACAATTAGCATCTTTGCTACGGCTCTTCTTACGCTCTCTCTTCAAGCAGAAGAGACTCCTCATATCTTTGAATCAGAAAAAGGTCTTATTAGCTATAAAATTAGTGGTGGAGGTATTATTACTGATGAGACTAATCTCACGATAAGTGGAGATGCAAAGCTATATTTTAGTAGTTGGGGGAGTGAGAGGATAGAGAAAGAGGATGGTGTGATACTCACCACAGGGGCTATTAGACATAAACAGAAGATAAAAATGTTTCAAAAAAAGACGCAAGAGAATATAACAACTGTTGATTTTCAAAATAACCAACTCCTACAACGAAACATATCTAACAAAGAGAGTAAAATAGATATAGATAGTTGTCTTGTCAAAATAGGAAAAGAGACTATTGCAGGTGTGGAGTGTGATTTGTGGGAGGGTGTAGGTGTTAAGAAGTGTATATATAAGAATATTCTTCTAAAGTTAGAGTTTAATATATTTGATATATCATATCAAAAAATAGCTACTAATATAGAGTTTGATACCAATATAACAGAAGAGATGGAGATACCAAACTATACTATACATAAGTTCTCTCTTTTTCAAGACCCTATTACCAAAAATGAAACTAAAGCTGAAAATACCTGTTTTATACTCAAAAATCTTACAGATGATGTAGTTAAAAGAGAAGAGATAGAGAAGATAAAGAGAGAGAAGTTTATTCAATATATCACAAAAGATATATACAAAAAACAAAAAGTTCTTTTACCTAAATTATTGACAACAATCAAAGAGACAAGAGAGTGCTTACAAGCAGGAGAAAACCCTTTTAGTGCCAATAAATGTATAGAAAAATTTAGTAATCTAAAAGCACAATTAGGTACAAAACAAGATGACTATATCATACTATGGGATGAGAAACGAAAAGCTAAACTCCTCAATAAAATAGAAGATGAGATACTATATTTAGAGTCTCGTATAGCATGTGTAAAGAGAGCTCAAAATATAGTTGATTTGTCTAAATGTATGAAATAAAGTTTATATGAAATTCTATAGAGTCTATGTCGAGATTACCAATGTGTGTGGCTTGTCTTGTAGCTTCTGTCCTACCAAATCCCTACCACCCAAAGAGATGGATTTAGAGTTTTTTAACTCTATCATAAAACAACTCAAAAATAATACCAAAGAGATAGCCTTACATGTAGTAGGCGACCCTCTAACTCAATCAAATCTAAGAGAGTATCTTGATATAGTTGGTAAGTATAAACTTAAAGCACTTCTTACTACAAGTGGTTATTTTCTTAAAAAACATAATGATACAGCACTCTTTCACCGAGCAGTTAAACAGATAAATCTTTCACTCAATAGCTTTAATAAAAATGATACAAGTTTTGGTTTTGAGCAGTATATTACACCTATATTAGAACTATGTCAAGCGAAATTAGACCAAAAAGTAGAGAGTTTTATCAATCTACGCGTATGGAACTTAGATGAAGAGGAGAGTGAGAGAGTATTTAATAAGATACTTTTTGATAGATTATCACTCTTTTTTGATATAGAGTTAGATATAGAAGATATATATATAAATAGACCCAAATCAATAAGATTAGCCTCTAAAATTATACTACACTTTGATAACTACTTTGAGTGGCCATCTCTAAATAATCAAATATATGGAGATGGTAGTTGTCAAGGGCTTAGTTCTCATATAGCTATATTGGCAAGTGGTGAGGTAGTGCCGTGTTGTCTTGATTGTGATGGAGTGATAGCCTTAGGTAATCTACACACAGATAGTTTAGAGAGTATTTTGAAGTCTAAAAGAGTAGGGGATATGTTAGAGGGATTTAGAGATAATAAAGCTGTGGAAGAGCTTTGTCAAAAGTGTTCTTATAAGAGTAGGTTTGATGTTGTTTAAATTACCCAACCCAAAAGAGGGTAGGGCAGTAGAAATGAGCTATTAATCAGGTATAATTGTCTCGAATTTAGTACCTTCCATAGTGAAGTTACCCATAAGACCTGTAGAATCAAATACAAAACCTATCATATTTGAACCAAAATCAATATCATCAAGCTCTTCTTCTGAATTCCACTCATTCATAGAGAAGCTAAAGTCCATTTTTGTATCCCAATCATCATCAGCATCATTCATAAAGGCTTTTAATGCATTATCAGAAGTAAATGCAATAATCAAAGAGTAATTTTGAGCACCTACTTGAAATCCAACAGATGCAGCTGTGATACTATGAAAAGATTTGAATGTATTATCAACAATCAGTACACCCTCTCCATATTTACCACCTATAAAAAAACCAACTTCATTTACATCAGTAAATACAACATAACCTTTTGCATCTTCTAAAAACTTTTTACCACTATGTACATCATGATAAAACTGCTGTAGAGTCGTCTTTGCATCAGCTTTTATCTCTTCAGGTGAGTCAGCCATAGAAGCTGTGTTAAATGCAAAAAGCATAGCTGTAATCAACGGTATAGATTTTAATATTTTCATTTTTATTCCTTTTTTATTTATTAATTTAGAGTAAATAGTTTACGGTCTAATTCTCTTGAATTTAGTACCTTCCATAGTGAAGCTACCCATCAAACCAGTAGAATCAAATATAAAAGCTACCATTGACTCTTCATATTCAGGGTCAAGCTCCTCTTTAGAGTTCCACTCAGCCATTGCTATTTTACCATCTACATCAGTCTCCCACTCATCATCATCAAGTAAGAATTTATTAAGAGCTGCATCAGAAGTAAATGCGATAATCATAGCATACTTTTGAACACCCATCTGAAATCCAATAGATGCAGAAGTGATACTATAATATGCTTTTGATGTATCACCAATACGCAATACACCCTCACCATACTTACCACCTATAAAAAAACCAGCCTCTTTGATATCTGGAAACACAAGATAAGCATTTGCTTTATCAAGATACTTTTTACCTCCTGAAACATCTTTGTAAAACTTTTGAAGTGCTTCATTTGCATCACTCTCTATTTCACTTTTTGATTGTGCCAACGATATTGTACTCAGTGTAAAAAGCATAATAGATAGCACAGATAGAAATTTAATTAATCTCATATTTAGTCCTTAATTTTAGATTTAATAATTATAACATAAAATTTTATAAAAACTATTTTATTGAGGTATTATCCTCTGAAACTTTGTACCCTCTACACTAGCACTTGCCATAAAGCCTTTTTGTCCATATATAAAAGCAACGATAGGTTTCTCATAGCTAATAGTCGTAATATCTCTACTAGCACCCCAATTGGACACCGTAATAGAGCCATCAACTCCAGCTTCCCAACCATCACTTCGTATAAAATTGTATAAAGATGCCTCTGAACTAAAAACTATAATCATAGAATAGACTTGAATACCTGCTTGATACCCAATAGATGCTGATGTCATACTATAGTAGTGTTTTGTCTCTCCATTGATACGCAATGCACCCTCACCATACTCAGCACCGATAATAAATCCACCTTTGATAACCGTGGGTATTACAAGATAGCCTTTTGATTTTGCCAAGAATGCACCTGCACCACTTACTTTTCTCTCAAACTCTTTGATAGCAAAATTTACATCACCCTCTAGCTCTTGAGTGGGTTTGGCATAAGAACTTTGAGCAAATAGCATAAACATCAGTATAAGGAGTAGTGAGATTTTCAAATTTTTAATAGACATAAAAATCCTTTCATATTTTTCAATATTATATCTTATTAAAAGTAAATAAAGAGGTAGAGATACCAAAAGGTATCTCTAATAAATATAAAAAGAGTAGATTAGAAGTTATATACTAACTGGAAAGATAAACTATTTTCTGAGTGAGTTGTAGTGATTGTATCTATACCCATACCTAAAGCTGTTACATTAAATGCTTCTGATGATTCAGGAGAATATACATAAGCTAAATCTACAGAGAAAGCTTCTGTTATATTATAAGTTCCACCTAGAGTATAGTGACTCTCTGAAGTTGCAGGGAAACCTAATAGGTTAAATAGGTTTAAACTAGGATTAGCTCCTGAAACTACAGGTGATTGTGCATAATTATAACCAGCTCTCAAAGCCCAATCATGCTCTTTATACTGATACCCTACAGCATATACATCTTGGTCTTCCCATCCAAAGTCACCATAACCTTTTGCTTCTGACCACTGTATTACTTTATAGTCAAATGCTATAGTATGTCCATCTGTAGCATAAGAGAAACCTACACCAATTTCAGCAGGTTGTTCCAATATATCACCATCGGGTAATGTAATTCCAAATGGTATAGTAGCAGTTGTTAATTGATTTTTATACTCCATCTCTATAGCAGATTTATATAATGCACCTATAGTTAAACCATTAGAAAAGTCATAGGCAAGACCCACATTATATCCAAATGAAAAATCTTGCGATAAACCAGTTCCTGTATTAGAAGTTGTATTAGGAGCTGTCGGCATAAGATAATTAATATCAAGATTTCCATATTGTAAAATAGGAGTAACGGCTATACTTAATCCCTCATATTTATAAGCAATTGGTACACCAAACTGCATAAGTTGAAGGTTAGTTACCATATTCATATTAGAGAATTGTCCTGTAACAAATGGATTTACTACACCAGCCTTACTATAATCTGTACCCATACCAGCAGTTCCCCACATACCAATACCGATATACCAGTTATCATCTATTTTATGAGCAATAGATACCTCTGGAATAATATTCAAATCAGCGTCACTTGTATGTGTTTGTGCAGGTATTGTCGCACCTGCAAAAGCACTATCAATTGTTGGCATAAAGATAGTACCACCAAAAGCAATTTCTGTACCCTCAATTGAGGTAATCATAGCAGGATTACTAAGTCCAGATTCTGCACCGTGGCTTATGGCTATACTTACTCCACCCATACCACGAGCTTTTGCTCCGACTGCTATTAGGTGGTCACCATTGGTTGCGTTAAGCATTGTAGAAGTGATAAGTGAGAGAGTTATGATTTTAGTCAATCTCTTTGTATTTGTTGTTGTCATAATAATTATCCTTTTAGTTAATATCTAAAAAGGATAATATCACTCTTATTTAATAAAGTAAAGTAAATTTGTCAACTTACTCAATTTTTTTCATTATATACCCAAATAGTAACTTTTATATAGCACTAACTATAAAATTTTCCATACTATCTACTACTTTTTCTAACTCTCTAGCACCATCTATTACAGTAAGTAGTTTTTTCTCTGTATAGAAATTTTGTATCTCTTCTAGTGGGTCTGTATATATTTTCATTCTATCCCAAAATACTTCTATACTATCATCACTTCTCTGCTCACCCTCTTTGGCTTCTGCTGCACGACCCAATATTCTATCTTTGGCTACATCTTGGCTTACTCTTACCTCTATTACAGAAGTTAGCTCAATATTATCTTCACTATTCACAAGCTCATCAAATGCCATCATCTGCTCTACACTTCTAGGATAACCATCAATAAGCACTATATCTACAGGAGCATTTTTAATAGCCAAAACAATAGTATCAACGATAATATTAAGTGGAACTAACGCACCCTTATTGATAAAACTCTCAATAGTAATACCCAAACCACTTCCACTAGCTACCTCTTCTCGTAGCATATCACCAGTAGAGTAGTGAACTATATTATCATTTTTCCTAGCTATAATACTCGCATCAGTTGTCTTCCCAGAACCTGGTGCGCCGATAATTAAAAATAGTTTTTTCATTATTTCCCTTTTTATTTAATATATATTGATGTATATAATTTATACATTTGGTGTCTGACGAATTCTAAGACTAAGGTCTTTGAGCTGTTCATCATCTACAACGCTTGGTGCTTGTGTAAGCAAACATTGAGCTTTTTGTGTCTTTGGAAATGCTATCACTTCACGGATACTAGAGCTATTTGTCATAAGCATAATAAGTCTATCAAGACCCAATGCAAATCCACCATGTGGAGGAGCACCAAACTTCAACGCTTCAAGTAAAAAACCAAATTTATCCTGAGCCTCTTCTTCACTGATACCTAAAAGCTTAAATATCTCTGATTGGATATCTTCTTTGTGGATACGAATAGACCCACCACCTAGCTCTGTCCCATTAAGGACTATATCATAAGCTATAGACTCTATCTCTTCTATATCGTCATAATCCAATGATTTTGGTAGCGTAAATGGATGGTGAAGAGCTTTGACTCTGCCATCTTCTACCTCAAACATAGGGAAATCCATCACCCATAAAAACTCAAAAGTATTCTCTGGAATAAGATTTAACTTTTCATGTTCAGCTAAGAAAATCCTAAATCTACCCATATAATCCCATACAAGTTTCTTCTCACCAGCTCCAAAGAATACAGCATCACCCACTTGCAAATCACATCTCTCTATAATAAGAGCAATATCTTCGTCTGTAAAGAATTTAGCTAAAGGACCTTTGAGACCATCTTCTTTCATTTGAAAATAACCTAATCCAGATGCTCCAAATTTACGAACAAACTCTTCAAATTTTTTCATCTCTCTTTTAGAGAATACTTCATCACCTTTTGGCACTTTGAGAGCTTTGATACGGTTTTTCTTAGGAGATGAGGCGATACCTGAAAATATCTCATTATCACATCTAGCAAAAATATCTATCACATCTACCATCTTAAGGTCATAACGCATATCAGGCTTATCCGAACCATAATTTTCCATAGCATCAGAATGAGTCATTCTCTTAAATGAAGTAGGAATATCAAAACCACACTTATCAAATATATTATAGATAAGCTTCTCTGCTACATCTATAACATCTTCTTGGTCACAAAAGCTCATCTCTACATCTATCTGAGTAAATTCAGGCTGTCTATCTGCTCGGAGGTCTTCGTCTCTAAAACACTTAGCAATCTGAAAGTATCTATCAAATCCACCCACCATAAGAAGCTGTTTAAATAGTTGTGGTGATTGAGGAAGAGCATAAAACTCTCCACTATGTACACGAGAAGGTACTAGATAGTCTCTAGCTCCCTCAGGTGTAGATTTGGTAATAATAGGAGTCTCAACTTCTAAAAATCCCAACTCATCTAGTACATTTCGTGTAGCAATTGTAACTTTTGAACGAAGCTTAAATATATCATAAGCTTTTTGAGTTCTAAGCTCCAAATAACGATATTTGAGTTTTATCTCCTCATTTACCTTATCATCATTTAGCTCAAAAGGCATAGGTTTAGAGCGATTTTCAATAATAAGCTTCTCAACTACAAGCTCCACTTTACCAGTTTTGAGACGAGAATTTTCAAGTCCCTCACCTCTAGCACGTATTGTACCACTGACAATAAGTACAAATTGGTCTCTAATATCTTCTGCAAGATGATGAGCCTCTGCATTATCAGCAGGGTCACAGACAATCTGTACCACTTCATCTTTGTCTCTAAGGTCGATAAATATAAGCCCACCATGGTCACGACGGCTAGATACCCAACCTGCAACAGTGACTACCTCTCCAATATGTTTTTCGTTAATTTCAGCACAATAATGTGTTCTCATAAGCAATCCTAATGTAATAATATTGACACGATTATACCCAAAAGAAGTTTAGATATTAGCTTTATAAATATATTGTCAGATATAAAGAGTTTTAACTCAAATTAGTCGAAACTAAAACAATAAATAACAGATAGAATTATTGTTATGTTAAGCTTTTATTCCTATAAAAGTTATATAATAACTAAAATACAACGAATATTAATTATTTGTTACAAATTTTCTCAAACTATTTTCAATCAAACATTAACTAACAATTTAGCTTATGCTATAATACTAACTATACAAAACAAGGATACACCATCAAATCATTTGAAAAATTAAACTTACATCCTGATATTCTCAAAGCTATAGAGTCTGAGAAATATACACAAACTACACCCATACAAACTCAGGTGATACCTGTAGCACTTAAAGGTAGAGATATAATTGGAGCGTCCAAATCTGGTACTGGTAAGACAGCTTCTTATCTACTTCCTCTTCTTAATAAACTTCAAAAAGTTATTAAAGATGAGCATAAGATTATTAGAGCGTTGATTATTGTACCTACTATTGAGCTTGTTGATCAAGTCTCTCGGTCTATTAACTCTCTTGGTAAAAATATCAATATCAAAAATGTAAAGGTTCAAGGTGGCTCACCTAAAAGCTTTCAGATAGAGAGATTATCTGCTGGGACTGATATAGTCGTAGCAACTCCGGGAAGACTGCAAGACTTTATTAAAGATAAGAAGATAAACCTCTCTAATGTCAATACTGTGATACTAGATGAGGCAGATACAATGCTAGAACTTGGATTTCTTGAAGAGATAAAAGCGATACTTAGCCACTGTAAACAGCCTAGACAGACTTTGATGTTCTCTGCTACTATCTCGCAAAATATCAAAAAACTAGGTAAAGAGTTCCTAAAAGACCCTGTGATTGTGGAGATACACGATAGAAGAGCTGTTGTTGAGATGATACACCATAAAGCTTATAAAGTGGATAGAGCAAGAAAAAATGAACTTGTAGCAAAGATTATTCAAAATGCTAAACGAGAAGAGGTGCTTCTGTTTGCTTCATCAAAAGAATCTGCTAATAAAATCTATAGATACCTACAAGAGCAGAAAATTCGAGTCTCTATCATACACTCAGACATCAAAAGAGGTGATAGAGCCAAATCTTTAGGTCTGCTCAAAAGTGGAAAGATAGATGTACTTGTAGCTACAGATATAGCCTCTCGTGGAATAGATATAAAAGAGTTGCCGTTGGTGATTAATTATGATTTACCAGATAGCACTGATAGTTTCACACATAGAGTAGGTAGAACAGGACGAGCTAACAATAAAGGGCAGGTAATATCTATTCTTACGGCTAGAGATTATAACCCTTTTAGTAAGATAGAGAGAGATTTGAGACTTAGTATCAAGAGGGAGGTTTATGAGGGATTTGAACTCACCGACACGCAACCTCGTCAAAAACAGCCTAAAAAGAAATCTCTAATAGAGCGAAAAGGTGGATTTGACTACCATAAGCAAAGAACTGAAAAGAGGAAAGGTATTTATAATGGACAGAAAAAAGAGAGAGCAAATGGCAATAGAGCCAAAAAAAGATAAGTTTTTTGATAATGAGTTTTCATTAGTTCTTTCAGGTGGTGGTGCTTTAGGCATCGCTCATCTTGGGATTTTGAGTGACTTAGAGAAAAATAACATTACTCCTAGTGAGCTAGTGGGTACAAGTATGGGTGGAATTATCGGTGCTTGTTTGGCTATGGGTATAAGAGAAGAGGAAATTTACAAGAAGATAAAAGAGTTCTCTTCTGTTTTTAACTGGATAAAATTCTCTTTTTCTGGTAACTCTGTGATAGATAATAGTAAAATCTCCAAAATTTTTGATAATATTTTCCAAAATAGAAAAATGTCTGATACAATAATCCCTCTCAAACTTATAGCTACAAATATGCAAACTGGAAATAAAAAAGTCTTTACCTCAGCTGATAATGTCTATATCAAAGATGCTGTACTTGCCACGATGGCAATCCCTGGGATTTTTAAAGAACATACAATAGATGGAGAGATTTTTGTAGATGGTTTTATCTGTGAAAATCTAGGTATTTATGAGGCTTCTTTTACAAATGTATTGGCTGTAGATGTATTAGGTCAAAACTCATTTGATAGTGATATGCCTGATAATTTTTTTAAGACTGCTAATGTGATAGAGATGTTTGAGAAGTCTGTACGGCTGTTGATATACAATCAAAGTAAAACACTTATGGCACACACAGATAAAAATATATACCTCATAGAGCCAGAGACAAAAGATTATAAGACATTTCAGTTTCATAAATATAGAGAGATAAGAACTTTAGGATTGGGGCTAATATGATAACAGATGGATTTACTTATCTAACAGTGCTTATCCTTATCGCCTCTAGTGTGGTTTATATAGAAAAGAGAAGCCAATATAAACTATTTGAGTATCTACCTGCTATTGTTATTATATACTTTACTGTAATGGTACTCTCGACTATTGGACTATGGGAGAAGAGCGACTCTATCAACACTACTTATAAAACACTCAAATCAAATCTACTACCTACTATGATATTTCTTATGCTCCTCTCTGCTGATATGCGAGAGATATTTAAACTAGGTTCAAAGATGCTCTTTACATTTGTTCTTGCCTCCTTTAGTATCGCTGTTGGATTTATAGGTTCGTTTGCACTGTTTCATACATATTTTGATGCAGAAGCGTGGAAAGCATTTGCAGCGTTAAGTGGTTCGTGGATGGGAGGGACTGCCAATATGGTAGCCATTCAAGGGGCGTTAAATATACCTGATAGTGCTATGGGATATACTCTTCTTATAGACTCTGTTGATTATGCTATATGGGTTATGTTACTCCTTGGGCTTGTACCGTTTGCATATAAATTTAATCTATGGAGCAGATCAGACACCTCTATCATAGATGAGGTAGGAGCGAGACTAGAAGCCAAAGAGAGAGCCAAAGAACCTATAGACTTTGCCTCTTTATTTTTACTGTTAGGTATATCTTTGCTTGTGTCATCTTTTTCTCAATATATATCAGAGTTTCTACCTATCACCTCTTTTGTCACTACTACCACTTGGATAGTTATCATATCTACCCTCTTGGGGATAATATTTGCAATGACTCCTATAGCCAAAATATCAGGAAGTAGTGAGATAGCTTTTATAATGCTATACCTTATAGTCGTATTAATAGCATCAAGAGCCAACTTAGCCGAACTTACACAAGCCCCATTATACATATTTGCAGGGTTTGTGATACTGTTTATTCATCTGATATTAATGCTTATCTTCGCCAAACTCTTTAAACTAGACTTATTTACAATAGGAATAGCCTCATTAGCCAATATAGGAGGAGTAGCATCTGCTCCTATATTAGCATCTGCATACTCTAAAGCTCTTATTCCTATAGGTGTACTTATGGCAATGTTGGGGTATATTATAGGAACATTTGGAGGATTGATGGTTGGAAAAGTTCTGGAGGGGTTTTAAAATAAAATTATTTAAGGTATAATCAAGCTAAAAAATGAGAAAAAATGAGAAAAAAACTTTTACGATTGATAAATATTCAAGAAGATGAACAAAGTAAAATATTTTACTTCTTTTTATTCTCTATCTTTATTCAAGCTGGTGTGGCTATGGGTGAGAGTGTGGCTAACTCTATGTTTCTTGTTAATATCGGGATAGAACAACTTGCTATTATATATATGATTACACCATTTATTATACTCTTTTTATATATTCCTATCTACTCATTTTTTACATCTCGTTATGGAGAGAAGTTATTTTTTATCTACTCTTTAAGTATGTTAGTCATAATGAATATTGTGCTATATTTTTTTATTGAAAATGTAGAGCCTCTTATATCAAAAGATAATTTTGATTATATTTTTTATTTTCTACTTTTATATACAACTGTTATGGTAATCACTCTATATACTTTAGTTTGGAATTTTATAGATAGTTTTTTTGATATTATGGACTCCAAAAGAGTTTTTTCTATCTTCTCAGCAGGGACGGCAATTGGTGCGATTTTGGGTGGTGTGGTTGTATCTTCTGTCTCAAATTACTTCTCGGCTAATATACTCTTGTTGTGTTGGTCTCTTGCTTCTACTATAGCATTAATATTTTTACTAAAAATTTCTAAAAAATTTCAAAGTATTAATATGGAAGAGGAAAATGAAACTTTACCAATAATAGAGCAACTTGTAGTTATGATTAATAATATTAAATCATCTACTTATGTAATGGTACTTCTATTTGTATTTTTTATATCAGTTCTATTGGCTACAATTTTGGAGTATGAGTATCTTGAAATTTTATCAAAAAACCAAAGTGTTGAGTCTTTGGCTCTTCTTTTTGGACAACTTTATATTGTAGTTAATATATTTAATCTTATTGTAAATGTCTTTTTATTCAATAGATTAGTTATCCGTTTTGGGGTTAAAAATGTTCTTCTAATTCAACCTATAGCCTATCTGTTGGTATTTGCATATCTATCTATGAATGTTGGTATAGAAGCAGGAATATTTGGATTCTTTATCGTACAAGGACTTTTAGTCTCCATTGATTACAACAACCAAAACTTATTATATAATGGAATAAATAGTAAGATAAAATATGAAGTGAGAACATTTATTGAAAACTTAGGAGAGCCTTTTGCTATTGCTTTAGCAGGGGTTATACTCTTTTTCTTTGGTGCTACCCTATCAATATCACAAGTAGCATATATCGGCTCTGGTATCGCTTTACTCTATTTTATATTAACTATTATTCTCAAATATAGCTACCCTATAGCTATGATTAAAAATCTCAAAGATAATTGGCTTGATTTAACGAGTAACGAGAAGAGTATTATAGAGAATATACCTTTAGTAGAACGAGAGAAATTAATAGAACGAGAAAAATTTTTAATCTATCAAGAGGATAGAGATAAGACCATGGTAACAAGAGTTATTCGCTCTTATGATGAACCAAAAGCTATAGAGATTTTACTAGATTATCTGAATAAGGGTGATAAAGAAGCATATAGTAAAGCAGAAATAATACTACAAGAGATTTTGGACTCAAAAGACCCAAAAGTTATACATAGTGTTATTAATTGGTTGAATAGTAATCTAAACAGTATTAATATACTACTTAAAAAAGAGTTGGGTTCTCGTGGTTTAATTGATTCATCTAAACTATTATCAAATCTATATCATAGTAATACAGAAGAGATATCTGCATCATCTGTAACTATATTTAATTCACAATATCCTCATAATTTTACTAAAGCTATTGATAGAGTTGATAAACTTCTTCGTTCTGAAAATGAAGAGGAGATTATTGAGGGTTTATATATTTTGGGAAAATCAAAACATACTCCTTATACCTTTTATGTAGCAGAATTTCTAAACCATAAAAGTGATAAAGTGGTAACACAAGCACTAGATACTATATATAAACTATCTGATAATCATATCAATAATCTTATTATCCCTATATTAGAATTTTTTACAAATGGTTCTAAGGAGCAGAGAATATTATCTATTAAAATTTTGGCAAAGATAAAAGATACATCATCAATTATACTACTTTTAGAGAGAGTAGAGGTAGTTACTATTTATGAAAAACATGAGATTTTGGAGATGATTAAAGGAATGGGGTTACAATCAATTCCTGCATTAGTTACAGTTTTGGTAGAGAAGCACTACTCCTATTTTGCAAGGTCAATCGCAGGACGCTCTTTGGGTAGTTTGGCTTTTGCTCAATTTAAAGATTTAGAAAAACATCTTATACTCACTGAGATAGAGGTATCCTACAGACTTTTATACTTTTATAAAACACTACTATTACATCAAAAACTACATTCAAATCAAAAAAACTCAAATAGTGATACTCTTCTACTTTTAAGCAGATATTTTATGGATAAACATCAAGTTGTATTGGAGTTTATATTAGAGATATTAAGTATTGGAGGGAATCTTCCATCTGTGGAGCTTATGAAGACTTCAATTAGAAGCTTAAATCCAAAAGTTAGAGGGAATGCTATAGAGACAATAGAACAGAGTACTGACCAATCTATTTTTAAAATGTTATTACCTCTTTTAGATGGACGAGATATAGATGAAATTATCTATTTTTACAAGAACAATTATACTATAACAGACTATAATATCCAAGATATTATAGAGCATTCTCTAAACTCTAATAATGAAATAGAGATACTTCTTGCTATATCATTGATGCCAGATACCAATAAAAACTATCTTGAAAGTTTTAGAAAAAAGCTTTTAGTTACTTTAGATGATAATATTAGATATGCTCTATTTGCTCAAATTAATAGAGAGAACTCTTCTGATACTATATATAGGTTATCAAAGATTAGTCAATATGAGAGTATGTCTTACTTTAATATTTTTGTACTATATCTAATGTTGAAAAACTCTGAGATAAAAATCTATACTCATAGTGCTAATGAAAAAACTATACTACCTAATAGTTCAATTATTATAGATGGAGAGTGTAGTATAGGTGATATGATATATAAAGAGGGCGATTTTATAGGTTTTAATGATATTTTTTCTAAGATAGAAAAAGATATGAAAATTGTCAAACATAGAGAAGATATAGAGGTTTTAATCCTTCAAAAGAGTTCATTAATCGATACTATTGAGATATACCCTGAGATAGGTATTGGGTTTTTAAAATAAGGAAAAATCATGCAATTTATAAAAAATATAAAATTTACATTTCTAGGGCTTGTCCTTAGTGTACTGCTACCTCTAATTACTATAATTGTTGTCTTTATGGCAATATATAACTACAATACAGCTTATAATGCAATTTTAGATGGTTTTACTAAAAAGCTCTTGGCTATATCGTCTGTAACATCCTCTTTTATAGATGGAGATAAGCATCAAACTATAGCTATAGCGAAAAAGATGTCTGCATTTACTTATGATAATAAATTTACAACTCTCTATGCTCTCTCTTCCAATTTGGGCATATATACAATTAATCTAGAAAAGGGTGGAGCAATTGCTCTTGATGGATTTAATAAAAATAGATTAAGTAACTATATAATATATGATATTACTAGTAATAGTGATGAAAATCTACTCTATGCTGTCACATATACAAAAGAGATACTCTCTCTAAATTTAGAGACAAAAGAGATAAAAGTAGTCAAAAAGTTAGATTTTATAGCAGATGGTATAGCATATCAAAATGGTATATTTTATCTTATGAGTAGTAGTAACCTCTATAAGTTTGCACTAAATAGTGAACCACTCTTTTTGAAAAAATATTCACAAAATGTACTCTTAGATTCACTAAGTATTTTAGATGGCAAACTTTATGGTATCAATAAAGAAGAGCATACTATCTTTTATATTGATACTCAAACGCTAAAATTTTATGATAATATAGCTCCTAAATTTCCATTAGAAGATGGGATAGTTCACCATTTGGGAGTCTCTCCTGAGTATTTTTATACAGGTGCTAATAATCTTATTCTATATGAGAGAAATAGCTCTACCTCATTTCAAGATGATTTTGCTCGTCAATATAGAGACGAGACCTCTCCTCTCTATCAACAATATATTAAGCCAATGAGAGATATAAAAAAGTCACTTAATATATTTTATCTCTATACATTTAATCTCTTATATGGAGATAGTAATGGTAACTGTAATTATATTATAGATGTTAATGAAGGAAGTGATTATGACCCTATAGGTTCTTATGATGATATGAAGCCCAAAGAGCTAACTGGTGCAGAGAGTGTTATGTTACGAAATCAAACCTATGTAAGTGGACTAAGAACATGGGACAAATGGGGACTTCTAAAAGTGGCTTATGCTGGTATAAAAGATAAATATGGCAAAGTAGTAGCTGTTACAGGAACAGATATAGATGTAAGTATAATTACTCAAAAAACAAAAGAGGCACTTATTCAATCTATTCTGATTGGTGTGTTAGCTCTTATTATGGGTATCTTAGCCTCTTATTATATCGCTATGAAAATTATTCGTCCTATAGAGTTACTAAAAGCTTCAGCACTCAAAATCGCAGCTGGAAATTATGGAGATAATATCTTAATTCACTCTCCCAAAGAGCTTAAAGAACTCTCTATAGATTTCAATCAAATGAGTAGTGAACTCCAATCTACAGTTAATGCCAATAGTGAATTTAATTCAACTTCTTTAGAAAAAGAGAGTTTATGTAATAAGAGATTAAGTAAATTATTTGAGATTAAAAACCGATATATAAAAATTGACGGTATGCTAGAGAGCAAAAATCTAATAGGTATAATAGAAAATGGTAATCATCTCTATATATACTCAATAGATGAAGTTTTCAGCTCATCACTAGAAGCAGGGAAAAGAAGAATAATTATAAATGATATATTACAAAGATTTATCTCTGCTGACTCAATATCAGAGTTTAATAAACTTTTTAATCCTAAAAAGTTTTTAGTAATAGATACAGAT
>JASFZJ010000035.1:0-10961 GCA_045267865.1 Sulfurovum sp.
TTTCTAACTATCTCCTTTATATTTTTTTAAGTTTAATTTGCTTTTTTTATTATTTTTAAGTTTAATTTAACTTAAAAATAACTTAAATTAGAATTGCTGATATTCTAGTAGTATAGATGAACTTTCACATACTGATGAAGATTTAGGAGGACATTTTATACATTATTTGTTAAATGTAGGAGATTCTAATCAAATAAAAAATTTAGATGCTATAGATGCTTTTCAAATAGCAAAAGAAAAAATGAAACAAGATAGAAGAAATCAAATCCCAAGTAGTTCTTTTCCTAAAAGTGCAAGAACTTTTTTACCATTTTCATTAGGTAGGTATGCATAATGGATGCACAAACTATTATTTTAGCAGTTTCACTTATTGTTTCAAACGCTGTATTAATATGGTTGTATTTTAAAAATAAAAAATTATCAGAACAATTATATATTGATAGTAAGAAAAAGGAAAAAATAAAAGACTTACATGATAAACTTTTTCAAATTCAAACAATAAGTATCAATCATCCTTATTTAGAAGATAAAAAATTTATAGACGGATGGAATAAGTTTAAACAAGATTATAATAATAATTCTACAAAATTAACAAAAGTTAATACAGAGCTTTATTTAAGATATGAACAATATTGTGAAATGATATTTAATCTTATATCTAATGCAGACCATATTGATTCCTTAGATAATGAAATAGAATTTAAATCGTGGACAAGAAGCCATAAAGAATGGTGGAATAGTCCATTAAATGACCATTCTAATAGAGATACATATGGTAATGAACTATCAGATATCATTGATAAATGGGTTAAATAGTATAATTAAAAATTTTAATCACTCTCCAAAACCCTCTCAATCTCCTTAGCAAAATAATAAACTCCCACAGCAGGGACGGCGTTTCCTATTTGTCGTCTTACTTCTGTATTGCTTCCCTTAAAAATTAAATCATCGGGAAAGGCTTGTAGTCTTGCTCTTTCTCTGTTGCTTAATGCTCGTGGTTCTTCGTAGTGGTATGTCCATGTGCCACCTCCTCCACTTGCTAAGACTGTGTAGGCAGGTTTGTTTCTGTCTAGTTTTCTGTAGATGTTTGACATTCTCCCTTTTACTGCTAATTCTGGAGGTAGGTCTTTGAAGTTTCCTCCCTCTGGAATGGCTCTAAGTTTTGCTGTGGTCGTGGGTAGTTGTTTGATGAAATTATGATTGACACATTTTGTATTGAGGTTTGCAAAGGCTTCTTGGCTTGTGATGTGTTTGTCTTTGTGTGTGGGTTTTGGTAATTGGAATGTTTCTTTTATATCATCTCTTACACCGATGAAGAGTACCCTTTGGCGAAGTTGTGGCACACCATAATTTGCGAAATTGACTAAATGTACTTGTAAATTATAGCCAGTATCTTCAAATCTTTTGGTAATAATTTTAATCGCTTCGCCTTTGTTGGCTGATAAAATACCTTTGACATTTTCTGCTAAAAAGACTTTGGGTCTTAAGACTTCCACAAAGTTTACAAAGTTTTCATAAAGTTTGCCGTTGATATCATCTTGTAAGCCAATTTGTTTGCCTACAATTGAGAATGTGACGCATGGAAAACCTCCCAAAAGTACATCATAATTTTCGTCTTTAAAGTCATTAGGGTTCACTTTTGTGATGTCTTCGTTGAGTATTTCTGTATCTTTGAAATATTTATTATCATGTTTGAGCGTTTCACAAGCATGTGAATTTATCTCTAGGGCTTTGGTGGTTGTAAAGTTAAGTTTGGGATAATGCGTACCTAAAAAATCAAAATCACCATGAAAGCCAATATCTAAACCTCCAGCACCTGTAAATGTAGAAAAAATTTTGAAACTCATTAATAGCCTTTTGTGATAAATATAATCTAATTGTATCATATTCGCTGCGTTATGTCAAGGATAGTATAAATATGATACAATTAGTATATTTTTATTAGGATAATGTAGATTATGAAAGAAAAAGCTAAACAATTTATCAAGATAGAGTTGGTAAAAAAAGATATAAGTTATGTGAAACTATCTAGTATTATGAGAGAAAAAGGATATATCTATAGTTCTGATACTATTCGGACCAAAATACATAGAGGCTCTTTCTCTTTTGCTTTTTTATTGGAGGTTTGTGATAGTTTAGATTTAGATATAATATGTTTACAAAATTTTTAGCCTAAATCAAAATTACCTCAAACACTCTTAGAACTATCCACTCCTCTCTCCCTCATCATTCCTTGCATACTCAAATATGAGTTTAATGCACCCACATACGCTCTTGCACTTGCCAACATTGTGTCTATGTTTAAGCCGTGTCCTATGATGGCTGGTTCGTTGTTGAAAGAGACTTTTACTGTGACATTGGCTAGTGCATCTTTGCCTTTGCTTACGGATGTGACTTTGTAGTCCATTAATTGACCATCGTATCCTGATATTTTATCTATGGTTTTGAATATAGCATCAATAGTTCCCTCTCCTATACCTGCTTCTATAATCTCTTGATTATCTTTTCTGATTTTGACCACAGAACTAGGTGTTCCATTGGAGAAATCCATCAATTGCAAAGAGATTAATTCATAAATTTTGGGTGCTTTTGTCATCTCGTTGGTGACTAATGCTCTTAAATCATCATCATAAATATCTTTTTTCTTGTCGGCCATTATCTTAAATCTATCAAATGAGCTATTTAATGCTTTCTCTTTTAATATAAAGCCCAATTTTTTCAATTTGTCTTTGAATGCTGCTCTTCCTGAGTGTTTGCCCAATACCAAAGTATCTTGCATATCCAAGCCTATATCAGCAGGACGAATTATCTCATAAGTCTCTCTGTTTTTAAGCATTCCATCTTGATGTATTCCACTCTCGTGAGCAAAGGCATTTTTGCCTACTATAGCCTTGTTTGGTTGAGGCTCTATACCTGTGATATTGGCTATTAATCGGCTTGATGGATATATCTCTTTTGTGTTGATATTGGTCTGATAATCACCAAATATATCGCTTCTTGTCTTCAATGTCATCACAATCTCTTCCAACGCAGCGTTTCCTGCTCTCTCCCCTAATCCATTGATAGTACACTCTATCTGTCTTGCTCCATTTATCACAGCCTCTAGTGAATTGGCAACTCCTAGCCCCAAATCGTTGTGATTGTGGACGGAGATTATGGCTCTATCTCCTACAAATTGGCTCATCTGTTTGACCATCTCACCAATCTCAAAAGGCAATCTAAATCCTACAGTATCTGGCAAATTGATAGTAGAAGCTCCTGCTTCTATCACTGCATCGCTTATCTCTTTCAAAAAGCTCAAATCGCTTCTTCCTGCATCTTCACAGCTAAACTCTACATCATCGACGAATGTCCGTGCGTATTCTACGGCTCTGACGGCTCTCTTGATGACTTCATCAGAACTCATCTTTAGCTTATACTCCATGTGTATAGAAGATGTAGCTATAAATGTATGTATCCTTTTCATCTTAGCTCTTGCTACAGCTTCTCCTGCTGATTTGACATCAGAATCCAATGCCCTAGCCAATGAACAGACGGTAGAGTGAGTGACTCTTTGGGATATTTTGTCTATAGCATCAAAATCCCCTGGACTAGCAGCAGCAAAACCTGCTTCGATAATATCTACTCCTAATCTCTCTAGCTGAGAAGCTATCTCTATCTTCTCTTCGGTGTTCATAGACGCACCAGGACTTTGTTCGCCATCTCTTAGAGTGGTATCAAATATTAGTATTGTATTTTTGTCTGTTGTTTTATTTTGCATTTTTTTACCTTAGTAATAATAAAAGCCCAAAGGCTATAAGTTATCTAATTTTACCAAAATTATAGTTAATTGGTAAGTTTAGTAAGATGTGTGGAAATAAACGGGGGAAATTATAAGCAGAGCAGTAGGAGAGAGAAATCTTCTGTTGAGATGATTTTTGTATTTTTTATAATAGTTTTCATAAAATTCTCCTATAGTTATTGAGTAGTATGATAACAGATATATAACGCAATGTCAATAGATTAAACAATTAAATGATATAATTAATCTATCAAGGAGAGTGACTATTTTATGGAAAAATTTTTAAATGCACTAAACCCCTCACAGAGGGATGCTGTTACTCATACAGAGGGAGCTATGCTTATCCTCGCAGGTGCAGGGAGTGGAAAGACCAAGACTCTTACGGCTAGACTAGCGTATCTTATTGATGTAGTAGGTATTAATCCTCTCAATACTTTGACTCTAACATTTACTAATAAAGCTGCCTCGCAGATGCGTTATCGTGCGATGGAGCTTATATCAGATAGTAGTAATGGTTATCCTCTCTTATGTACTTTTCATAAGTTTGGTCTGCTATTTTTGAAGTTTCATATAGAAAAATTGGGTAGGCGTAATAGCTTTGTAATTATAGATAGTGATGATAAAAAAAGGCTTATTCGCTCTATCGCCAAAGAGATGAAAATAGAGCTTAATATCTCCTTTATTGCTTCAGAG
Source organism: Sulfurovum sp. (assembly GCA_045267865.1). Taxonomy (GTDB): domain Bacteria; phylum Campylobacterota; class Campylobacteria; order Campylobacterales; family Sulfurovaceae; genus Sulfurovum. The sequence continues at coordinate 4,475 of JASFZJ010000035.1, forward strand.
ATAAGCAAATATAAAAATTCTCTTCTCACGCCTGATGTGGTGATAGCTAAATCACAACTAAAAGATTATAAACAGATAGCTTCTCTATATCAAAAGTATCAAGAGAATATAGAAGAGAATAATCTTGTGGATTTTGATGATTTGTTGATGCTTACTTATAAAATTTTGGCTCAAGATGAAGCTTTACGAATTGAGACAAGTAACCGTTATCAGTATATTATGGTCGATGAGTACCAAGATACAAATGAGCTTCAATTTCAACTTCTACAACTATTGTGTAGTGAGCATAATAATCTATGTGTGGTAGGTGATGATGACCAGAGTATTTATGGGTGGAGAGGGGCAAATATTCGTAATATATTGGAGTTTGCTGATAATTTTGACTCTTGTAAAACTATCAAATTGGAGATAAACTATCGCTCTACTTCGGCTATTTTAAAAGGTGCAAATTCACTCATAGAACACAACTCCACACGACTAGGTAAAACTCTAACTTCTCACAGAGGAGATGGTAATGATATAAAGTTGCTTCACTCACTTGATGAGACTATGGAGGCTAGGGCGATAGCGTATGAGATAAAGAAGATTTTGAGTAGTGGTGTAAATCCTGAAGAGATAGCTGTTTTGTATCGTATTAATGCTCTATCTCGTTCGCTAGAAGAGGGGTTTATAAAGAGTGGAGTACCTTTTAAGCTTATTGGAGGTATGCGTTTTTATGAGAGGGCTGAGATAAAAGATTTAATCTCATATTTTAGAGTGATATCCAATCCTAATGATGATTTTTCACTTAATCGTATCATCAATAAACCCAAAAGAGGTATAGGTAAAGTCTCTATGCAAAAACTCCAAACTGGTGCATTTGAAGCAGGATTATCTCTATTTGAGTTTGTCCCAAAAGTCCTCAATGGGGAGAGTGAGATAGTTGTAAGTAAAAAAATATTTAGCTCACTTATGAAGCTAATAGAAGATATAACCAAACTTCAAGAGATTTTAATAGATAATATTGAGAATTTTATTGATGAGTTTGAGAAGAGGATGAGGCTAAAAAACTACTATAGTAGTATGGTTGATGGTATGGATAAGATACTTAATATTGATGAGTTTTATGGATTTTTTCGTGAGGCTTGTGAAAATAATTCAAATCTCTCACTTGATAATTTCCTCAATGATATATCTTTGCAAAGTGACCAAGACCAACTTGAAGAGGATACAATTACGATTATGAGTATTCACGCTTCTAAGGGGCTAGAGTTTGAGTATGTCTTTGTTATTGGACTTGAAGAGGAATTTTTCCCTATATTGGGTGATAGTACCGATATGGAAGAGGAGAGGCGTTTGGGCTATGTGGCGATTACGAGAGCCAAATCTCACCTTATGCTCTCTTATGTGGATAGTAGGTTCTATAAAGGGCAGAGAAAGCTGATAAAAAAGAGTAGATTTTTGGGTGAAGCAGGGCTTATTAGAGATACAAGCTTACAGATAACCAAGAGTGCGAAGTATAAAAAAGGAGACATTATAAAACACAAGATATTTGGGATAGGACGGATACAAGCCGTCAATAAATCGGGTAAAGAGTATAGCTTATTAATTAATTTTGGTGGCAAGAGAAAAAGTATATTAAGCTCATTTGTGCAACCAATATGAATAGACTTTTTGTAGTAAATAAACCGATGTTCTGTAGCTCAAATGGCTATATGAACTATATCAAATATAAATATGATATGAAAAAAGTAGGCTTTTCAGGGACTCTTGACCCTTTTGCATCAGGCTCTTTGATTGTAGCTTTTGGACAATATACCAAGCTTTTTAACTATCTGAACAAGACACCCAAAACATATAAAGCCACACTATGGCTAGGGGCAAATTCTCCATCACTTGATATAGAAAATATAGATAGTATCAAAGATACAGAAGAGTTTGATAGACAAAAGGTAGAAGATATAATCAACTCCCTCAAAGGAGAACTGACATATTTTCCTCCCAAATATAGTGCCAAAAAGATAGGAGGAAGAAGAGCTTATCATTTAGTAAGAGAGGGCGTAGATGTGGAGCTTATGAAAATCACCTCTACCATACACGAGATAAAACTTATCAACTACAACCACCCATTTATCCACTTTGAAGCAACTGTAAGTGAGGGGAGTTATATAAGAAGTCTAGGAGCGATAATCGCTGATGAACTAGGCGTTGATGGCACACTCTCAAGCCTCCAAAGAGTCAATGAGGGAGCGTTTTTTTATGATAATGAAAAGGCTATTAATCCATTTACACATCTAAATATCCCTAACAATATACACTTAGGAGATGAGAGTTATATTGAACTAGGCAAAAAGCTCTATCTTGACTATTTTGAGATAAAAGATGATGGTATATACCTGATAGAGACTACTAATTTTTTCTCAATTATAGAGATATTAGAGGGTATAGTGAAGTATAGATTTAACCGTATTCAAAAGTGGGAGGAGTAGATGCACACAATCAAAGCACACGCAAAAGTAAATATATTTCTCAAAATCACAGGATATAAAGATGGTTACCATACGCTATTATCTCGTTTTATGAGAGTAGAAAATCTCTATGACACTATCTCTTTTGTACCGTGTGAGTGTGAGAGCTTCACGATAGAGGGGTGTGATGGCGTACCTTTAGAGTCCAATACAATCTACAAAGCTTATATTGCATTGAATGACTATACAGGTGATTTGGATATATTAAATTTCTTCTACAAACACAAAGTAGTAGTAGCAAAAAACATACCAAGCCAAGCAGGATTAGGAGGAGGAAGCTCCGATGCAGGGGCTTTTATGCGTCTAGTCAAAGAGGTATGTAATCTTATGATAAGCACAGAAGAACTAGCACAAATAGGAAGTAAAATCGGAGCAGATTTACCATTTTTTATCTACAACTACCCATCAGCCAATGTAAGTGGATTTGGGGAAGTAGTAGAGAAGTTTGAAGAAGCCCCACTGGACTTGGAAATATACACACCAAATATAGGATGTGACACCACAGTAGTCTATAAAACATTTAAAAAAGAGCTACTAGACAAGATAACTCTATGCTCTTTTGTAGGGTGGGATAGACTAGACTCTAGGACTCTTTTGGAGATGATAAATGAGCCTATAATACTAAATGACCTCTACGCATCAGCAGTTATAGCATATCCACAGCTCAAAGAAGAAGAGAGAGACAGTTGGTTTTTTTCAGGGAGTGGGAGTAGTTTTTTTAGGGTTAGAGAGGGTTAGGTAAGAATGATGATTATCAGCTATGATAACACCAAACACCACGAAGCACTCTATCTATGAGAGCGAATAAATAGCTATACACAAAAAGGAATATTATGGCAATTAAAGATAAAGCATATTTTGCATTACAACAATTAGGAGGAATAGCAACAGAAGCTCAGCTAGTTGAACAATATATCAAAATGTATCCAGATTATGACAAAAACTATACTCCAACTGAAACAACCTCAAAAGAAAAGATTAGAGGCACACTCTATGCCGTCTTGATTTCAAATACACAACATGAAAAAATAAAAGTTGATAAGACAAAAAAGCCATATGAATATTACATAATTGATTCGGGAGAACAATTGATAGTTATACAGCCAATTGGAACACACAATTCTATTGATGATTTTTTAAAAGATAATGATACTAGATGGGCTGAAAAAGAAAGATATAAAAAACAATGGTCAGAGTCAAATGGGGCTATTGTTCTTTTTGTAAAAAGTGCTAATATTTTTGCACTGAGGCATATTACAAATATTGAAGAAACAGATAATGATGAATACCCATTAGATTATTCTTATAACCTTGAATTGGTTGATTATATCGATTATCAAAAAATTATAGAAATAGTAAATCCAAAGTTAGGAAATTTTAGGACTTATCAATTATTAGACAATATAATGAGTAAAAAAGTTATCAACTATATAAATTCTCAAAAAATTTCCTTCGTACCCACGATATTTTCGTGGGTATGCATACTTAAACTCTTTAGATTTAACTAAAATATGAATTCCCACAAAATTGTGGGAACTAAGAAATGGAATGTTCTCAATAAGTTGGGGTTTGCTCTTATGGTTGTTCGAGAAAAATTGTTGAATAAGTGTTAAATTTATACTAAAATTGGAAGTAGCTTTTTTAGGTTGTGATGTTATAATTTATCAATTTAAAATAATGGATAGATTATATGACATATAAAGAGCTACTTTTATCAATACATAATGAAGCACTCAATAATAAAAATTACTCAAACAGACTCTCAAAAGAGGTTTTGGAAAATATTGAGATAGTGGCTAATAAATGCTTTAATCAAAAAGGTGTTTTTACTGTTTTGGTGACTTTGGCTATCTATAAGATAAATCACCCAAGTCAAGATATAAGAATACATCAAACACAACTTCCTAATGGTTTTTCTGGTAGAAGTATGGATACACAATATATAACTCCCACACTTAAAGAGATTGGATTACCTTCAATGAGTGAGAGTGGTTGGCTTACTCGTTCATTAGAACAGCCTTATCCTTATACGCTTGATTATAATGGCAAGATAAGTGATAAGAAAGTCAAAAAAGCTTTTTTGGAGCTTCTGAATTTTATTGAGGTAGAGAGTATAAATCCTAAGTTTATTTTAGTGGAACTTTTTAAAAAAGTAATCGCACTACAAGAGAAAAATAAGATACAAATAGAACCTCTCGCAAATCCTGATAAGTTAAGTATCTCCAAAGTAATTGAGCTACTTGATAGACAATTTACATTTAAGTATAAATCGTTTGGAGGTTCAAAACTTCCTGTTTTGGCTTTTTATTCTATTTACAAAATAATTATTAAAGAAGTATCAAGATATGAGAGTTGTATTCTCAAAGAGTTAGGTTCTCATACGGCTAGTGATAGAACTTCAAAGAGTGCAGGGGATATTGAGATATTTCAAAATGATAAGCTTTTTGAAGCTATTGAGATAAAATTAGATAAGCCAATTGATGCCAATATTCTTAGAATTGCAAGAGAAAAAATTATTAAATTTAATCCAAAAAGATATTATATTTTATCCTATTATGAGATTAAAAAAGATGATGAAATTATTATAAATGAGATAATAGAAGAGGTTAAACGAGAACACGGTTGTCAAATTATTGTCAATGGTGTTATGCCAACACTCAAATATTATATGAGACTTATCTCAAATTTAGAAGAGTTTTATAATAGCTATTCAGAGCTTATAAGTATTGATAGTGAGTTAAAAGCAGTTCATAAAGAGAAATGGAATGACTTAACAATGGAGCTAAATAGTGCAGTTTAGTTTTATTGACCTCTTTGCAGGTATTGGTGGATTTAGAACTGGATTTGAGAAAAATGATTTTAAATGCCTCTTTAGTTCGGAGATAGACGAGCACGCACAGCAGATGTATAAACTAAACTACGGTGATAAACCATTTTGTGATATTACACAAATTGATGAGCATAAGATACCTACTCACGATGTACTCTTAGCAGGTTTTCCTTGTCAGCCTTTTAGTATAGCAGGAGAGAAAAAGGGATTTAATGATACTAGAGGGACACTTTTTTTTGATATTGAACGAATACTCAAAGACAAAAAGCCCAAAGCTATAATTTTGGAGAATGTAAAACATTTCAAAAGTCACGACAGTGGCAATACTCTTAAAGTAGTTTTAAATGCTCTCAATGAACTAGGATATACGACCTCTTGGAGTGTGCTTAATGCCAAAGATTTTGGAGTACCACAAAATAGAGAGAGGACGATTATTATTGGCTCACTCAATGGTGTTAATTTTGATTTTGCTAAGTTAGATAACAAGCCTCCTATCTTTATAAAAGATATTTTGGAAAAGAAGAGAGAAGAGTTTGAGTATTTGGATGAAGAGGAATATACACTTATTGATAATCCAAAACGACAACAATCAGGGCTTATTTTTGTGGGGTATCGTAATAAAAATATACGAATAAAAGGGACAAGAGAGAATACAAATCACCTTTCACGAGTCCATAAACAACCAAATAGAATATATTCATCAGATGGCACACATCCCACACTCTCATCAGGAGAATCAGCAGGGAGATATTTTATCCATCACGATAATAGAGTTAGAAAATTGACGCTAAGAGAGTGTTATAGATTGATGGGGTTTGATGATGATTTTAAGTTTGTTGGTTCAAAAGCAAAACTCTATAATAGAGTAGGAAATTCTATAGTTATACCAATGGTAGAAGAGATAGCTAAAGAGATAAAAGAGCAGATATTAAATAAGCCTAATATAGAAGTCAAATCTCAAAAAGCTCTTACACAAAAAAGTTTATTTGATTTTGAAGATAAACTTGTAGGGTAGTAAAATGAAAAAGCTATCAAACTAGGGTGTAGAAAGACACACCCCAATCCCTCAAAAACTAAATTTCAAGAGTTGGGCAATAGAGTCATCTAAATCCCACCTATTATTGATGAGTTGTTCTTGTATGGATTTTGC
>JASFZJ010000036.1:0-18519 GCA_045267865.1 Sulfurovum sp.
TAACTATTCTCTATTCAAGGGCAACCACAAGGAATGCCCCTACAAAACTTTTAATATTTGCATAACCACAATGAAATTAATATAAATTTCCTCTATCTCTTTGAGGTTGTCGAGTTTTTGATTTACTTTTGCGTGTATATTCAAAGTGTTGATAATCTTTAATAGACCTCCAGTCTCCTCCCCATTTCCAACCAAAATCTTTAAAAATTTTTGTAGCTTTATCATTTTTGAGTAACATCGCTCTATCTCCTGCACTTCTATTTCTATGGACTCTCTTACGGTATTTAAGAGAGGCTTTATGAGATATTCGTCCTTTTCTTGATATATAGGGATTGGCTATAGGATTTATATCTATCGCTTTACCGTAGGCGTGATTTGACCATTTTTTGCTATTACCTGTGATTGCACGACAGTTAAGAGCAGAAGTATTATCAGCTTCTATAGATTGCCAATCCTTCCCTCTATAGTCACTCACAAGTCTCATTTTATTAATCGGATAATCCATATTATACAAATCTTCAAATATATGAGTAACACTCTTGGCAACATCTTTATGGACTATCATCTCACCTATTTTAGTACGACCTCTAAAGTCTATATAACTCATTCTAAGATAACGCAAATCACGAAGACCTACAGGACACCCTCTTTTCCATGAATTACCCTTTATCATTCGCTTTTTGATAGTAGGGGATATTTTGTTGATAGTAGCTGTATATTTACCATAAGAGATATAAGTAAGTAAAAAAATAGCTAAAAAAATCTTTTTCATAATTGCTCCTTTTTTTGTAATTGAATATTATAACCAATTATTATTATAAACCTTGCAACTCTTCTATTTTCTCTTTAACAGCATCTACATGCCCTTTGACTCTCACCTTTGACCAAATATAAGCTACTTTGCCATCAGGACTTATTAAAAATGTACTTCTTACCACTCCCATAGACTCTCTACCCATAAACTTTTTGAGTTGCCATACACCAAATGCGTTACAGACTGCTTTGTCTTCATCTGCTAAGAGTGTGATTTTAAGAGATTTTTTCTCTATAAAGTTTCTATGCTTTTGTGGACTATCAGGACTTACACCCAATATAATAGCTTCTAATCCATCAAATTCAGGTAACGCATCTGTAAATGCACACGCTTCTGTCGTACACCCTGGAGTATTGTCTCTAGGATAAAAATACAGGACTATCCATCGCCCTTTTATATCTCGAAAACAAATCTCCTCTTCATCTTGATTGGCTACACAAAAATCCTCTACGCTATCACCGACATTTAACATACTAAATCCTTTTTAATTTTTTTATATTATATCAAAATGCTAACTATATTTTGCTATTTTTATAAAATTGGCTATAATATATCAAATAGATAAGGAGAATAATATGGCAACTATGTATGGTAATTCTATAGAAAAGGTGACTTTCAATATGCCTAGTGAGATAAAAGAGCAAGTAATGAGCTTGAAAGATGAGCTAAAGGTATCTCTATCATCTATCTATAATGAAGCTATAACCAACTATCTCAAACAAAAAGAGATAGAAAAATGGAACAGAGGTGTATCTCTATCACTCAAAGACAAAGAGTATATGGCGATGATTAAAGAGCTTAAAGACGATAATGGAGATTTTTATGAGTATTAATCAAGGAGAAATTTGGATGGTTAAATTTTTCCCTCAAGTTGGCAGTGAAATATCTAAACTACGACCTGCTATCGTCGTAAGTCATGATGAGATAGGTAGGCTTCCTCTCAAAACTATTGTGCCTATAACTGATTGGAAAAATAACTATACAGATTATCCATGGATGTTGAAAATTGAAGACAATATATCTAATAGCTTATCCAAGATATCAGCTATTGACTGTTTTCAAATTAAAAACTTTGCAAATATTAGATTTATTGAAAAGATTGGATATATAGATGAGATAATACTTAAAAAAATTCACAATACCATAACTAAAACTTTAAATCCTATCTATACTATACAAGAGAGTAAATAGATGAAAAATGAAAAAGAAGTCTTATTAGAAGATATTGAAAAACTTATCGCGTATGGTAGAGAAGATAGTACCATTAATCCCACTCTATTAGAGTATTTAGAAGTATCAGACTTGACCTCCATAAAAGCAAAGCTTCTACAAAGGGTCAATAATCTAAGTCAAGATGACAAAGATTGGTTAGAGAAGTTTAAAAAGTATAAGTAACACCTAACATGACAACAGGGTAGAAACTATAAGATTTAAAGTCATCTTCTAGTTTTTTTCTCTCTATCTCAACATCATTTTTTAAAGTAGTAGAAGCAGGAGCAACAAGTGTTGTAGTCACAGTAGTATCAATCCCTGGTTCACCGTGATACATAGCACCAATATCTACAGAGAAGCCCCAACCTTTTTCAACGCCTTTATTACCCCAACCGATACCGATATAGGGAGCTACTTCATTGAGCTTAGTCTCTGTAAATAAAGAGCCAATTTGACCAACAGTATAAGTATTACTACCCAAAGTTATAGGTGCTGTTGCTTTCGCATTTAATTCAGCTTTATTACCATTATAATAAACTCCTGCACTTACACGAAAAGCGTTAGAGGTCATAGGATAATAGTCAAGTAAAACTCCTGCTGTAAGGAGTGTAGCACTAGCACTATAATCAACACCATTTTGAGTGGTATCATAATCATACTTAAAGCCATTGACATTAAGACGAGCATTGAGATAATTTGTGATAGGTATAGAAAAATCTACACCTACACCTAGCGTACCGACCTTTAGAGCCATATTATAATATAATTCTTGTTGTGGTACATCAATCACTACACACACGGGTTCTATGATATTTTTAGAGCCTCCTGCATAAGCAGAAGTGACTATCAATATAGAAGCTATTATTTTTTTCATCTCGTCCCTTTTTATTTTATTTTTTTAGATTAGAATGAGTAAGTTATACCGAACATAACAACTGGGTAAAATTTAGTATAGTCTGCAAATTCTGAGTTCTTAATATCATTATTTGCATTTGTTACTTCAGTAGCTACATCAGCATCTACTGATGCTTGATTAACTAGAACTCCAGTAGTCGTATTGAGAACACCTCCTGCGGCTATAGAAGCTGCAGAAAGTTTTACATTTGCATCTATTTGAGGTACATTTTGATATAATGCTCCAATATCTAAAGACCAACTCCAACCAGGCTCATCATTTCTATTTCCCCAACCGATACCTATATAAGGAGCTACTTTATCAAATACAGTATTACCTGAAACTGTACCCATATCATTTATATTAAATACGGATGTACCTAAAGTAATTGTATCTGTGGAATTAGAAGTATCCCCTGTAATAGCAAGTTCATTACCATTATAATAAACACCTGCACTTAGCCTAAAGTCACTCTCGTCAAAAGGAAAATAATCTACTAATAGACCCACTGTAAGTAGAGTTAATTCACCATCTGCATTTCCACCATAAGCTTGAAACTCAGCTACATTACTACCGATAATATCATTTAAATTTGTCTTATAATAAAATCCATTAATATTCCCACGGATACTAAAATTATGAGTTAAAGCCATTGAAGCATCAATACCAACACCTAGCGTACCTACTTTGAGTCCTAGTGTATAAAATGAGTCATCATATACTTTTTCTACTTCTGGTATATCTACAACTATTACATCAGTTAAAATTACACCTTTACCACCAGCGTAAGCTGAACCACTAAGCAAAGCACAAGCTACTGCTGATATTATAATTTTTTTCATTATTTTTCCTTATTTTCGTTTATTATTGTATTAGCATTATAAAGTTATTAACTTTACATTAACCTTATTTGTCCTTTTTTCTTAAATCTATTGACTTATCAAACTCTATATTATACTTTTTGAGTATATTTGGCTGTTTGGCTAGTGCTTCTTCTCTATCTATCACTACTCTGATACCATCTTCATCATCTTTAAAGAATATATATTTACTCTTAGAGTTTGTTACTTTGTTATAGAAATCTTCAAAGTTCACATATCCCTCACCATTTATAGTATCAATGGCCCACATTCCAAAGTTATTATCTCCTCTACTCATATCAGATGCCAAGACTTTTAGCAGTACCACCTTTTGAGTTTGATTAATATCTACAGATTGAGAAGCAAGATAACTCATATTCAGACGATTTCGTTTGGTTGTACGGATTAGATTTCTTGTGAGTGGAGAGAATATATATCCTCCATAGATGAAATACTTAGGCATTCTATCATAGTGTGTCGTATCTACTAGGAGAATATCATCTGTTTTGGTCGTGAGCTTTATCTCTAATTCTCTTTTTTTACCATCTCTAATGATACCTATTTTGATAGTCTCACCCATCTGATAAGCATCTACAAAGTATTGATAATGTGTATATTCATGCTTTCTAAACTCCACCGTACCATCATTTTCAACTTTATGTCCATCTACGCTATAGAGTATATCCCCACCTTTTACCAGTCCATAAAGAGAGGAGCTGACGGCTACTTTATCTATAAGCTTCCCACTACTATTTTCATCTATCTTATAATATCGTCTCATAGCAGGATTGAGAAGTTTTTGAGTAGTAAGCCCTAAATCTGCAAACCCATTATACTCTCCATCTTTCATATCTTTTATAAAATGTTTTATTATATTGACAGGAACAAGATAACCTATATTTTGAGATTTGCTAATAACCTGCATCACCACACCTACTATCTTACCATCAGACAAAGCAGGACCTCCTGAGTTACCAGGATTGACAGCTGCATCGACTTGCACAGACAAAAAAGACTCTCCACTATGCACATACGAGTTGTGTTCTACCCTAGATACCACACCTATAGTAGCAGAGAGTGTATTCCCTCCCATTGGATAGCCATATACTACTATCCTCTGCTCCACATTGGGCAAAGAGCCAAAGCTAAGAGGCTTCACACCCTCAAAAAATTTCTTATCTTTTACTCTAAGAAGAGCCAAATCAGCTTGATGAGATACAGCATAAACTTCTGCTATATATCGCTTCCTCTCTCCATATCTCTGCACCTCTATAAAAGCTTGATTGGCAACTACATGAGCATTAGAGAGGATATATCCACCCTTAATAATACTACCAGAACCCGTACTGCTACGCATAGAACTAGTCCATGGCTCTTGATAGTTGGGTACTTTAGCTGTTGTATATATCTTAACAATTGCTTGTTTAGTCTTATCTTCTTTGTTACCATAGGCACTTAGTAATAGAGTGCTTAGTAATATTAGATATATTATTTTCATTTTTATCCTTTATCTAAATATTTTTGAAGCTCATCAATAGAGATATTAAATTTAGTTGATACCTCTTTCATTGAGAGATTAAACTCTTTTATCATCATAACAGCATTTTTTATATTTGTCTCTTTGATAGCCTCTTCTCTACCCTCTTTAACACCTTCTCTATGTCCCTGAGTATGTCCATCTCTTTTGGCTTTTTCAATAGAGTTTCGTTGAATATATATAAACTCTTTTCGTTTTCTTTGTAGTTCTAGTTCATCTATTGTATAATTTGCTGTATTGGCTATCTCATACGCATCTTTAATATTCTTATTTATATCTTTTGGTACAACACTCAAATCTTCACTATGTTTGATAAAGTATAACCATTTATCTTCTATATCTTCACACTCTTCTAAACTCTTTTTAAACTTTGGAAGTTCTATAAAAATAAGCTCTATATCATCTTTATAAGTTGTAAAATTCTCTTTTTCTAGTAACTTGAAATTTGATTTATACTTTTGAAACTCAAACATCTCAAAGTTCACAATAGTTAGAGCAATTACAGGATTTAATAGATGATATTTATCACCTTTTTCTAATTGTTGTGAGTAATTTTTGGCCGTATTGTATAGTATTCTCTTCTCAAATCCATCATGATTGAGTACTTGCATCTCTATAATAACTTTGGTATCATCTTCTAATTTGGCTTTTACATCCACAAAAGTATCTTTCATACCTTTGAGAATAGGTATATTATATGGGTCAAGAATAGTTAAATCTTTTATCTTTTGGTCATTATTAAACTCTATAATAGAGTTCAAAAAGCTTATTAGTATCTCTTTACTCTCTTCACTTCCAAATACTTTTTTAAAAGCATAATCTGTTTTGACATCTAAAAAATTCATCTGATACTCCTCTATTTTTTATTATTATACCATTCAACCTCTATATAATCGGCATTTCTACATCAGGTATAAATGTAGCTTCTTGCATTGGTATATCTTCATCTTCATATTCTACTTCAAATGCAGGAGCGTGAGAAGCATCCACAAAACGGGTAAAGTTCTTCTGAAATATCAAATCCACCGTTCCAGTAGGTCCATTTCTCTGTTTACCGATGATAATCTCAGCCTCCTCATCCATCTTCTTTTTAAATTTACTCTCATACTCTTTGCCCTCAGCCTTAGCTTTCATCTCTCGCTCTTTCTCTTGTGCTTCACGATAGACATCATCACGATAGACGAACATTACAATATCTGCATCCTGCTCAATAGAGCCCGATTCTCTCAAATCACTAAGCATAGGGCGTTTATTATCTCTAGCCTCTACTCCACGGTTGAGTTGTGAGAGTGCGACTATTGGTATCTGTAGCTCTCTTGCTAGTTGTTTAAGACCCCTTGAAATCTCTGAGACCTCTTGTTGTCGTCCCTCTTTACCCTCTCCACTCATCAGTTGTAGATAATCTATAATAGCAATAGTAATTTCAGGGTGTTGAGATTTGAGTTTTCGTAGTTTACTTCGTACATGGTGGATAGTAGCATACCCTCCATCATCTACAAAAAGCTTCTTGGTAGATAACTCCTGAGTAGCCACAGACAACTGACTCCACTGCTCATCTCTCAAATCCCCAACTCTAAGAGCTTGGAGAGGGATAGAAGTCTTAGCAGAAAGCAACCTCAACATCAACTGCTCTGCTGGCATCTCCAATGAAAAAAACGCCACACCCTCATCTCTCTCTATCGCTTTAAGAGCTATGTTTAGGACTAGGGCTGTATTGTGTGTAACTGTCATATCTTCAAGCAAAAAGAGTCTGTTACCATCTATCTCAAAGCCATAATAATCATCTACTTTATCAAATTCTACTTTTATTCCTGTGTGTAGGTGTGTTCTATTTGAACGAGATTCTCTAGCCTTTTTTCGTGCTATCTTAGTTGGAATAGTATCCAAATCACCTGCTATACGAACACGATATACTTCACAACTATATCCTATTGATTTGATAGAGGCTATTTTACTATTGAAAGAGCATCTAAATCCTAAGCTATCTGCTAAAAATTTTATATCTTGTGTTAGTGATTTATTTTTTTGAGTTATCTCCATTATATGACATCCATCATCATAATATCCATCACTATCCAAAAGTCCTGCTAACAGTTCTAGTCGTTTTGCTCTACTATTAATCAAATATTTTTTTGGAATATGTTTATTCTCTATCAGATTTTCTTCTCGTAATCTTGCTTGTAGAGACCCTTTGAGATTTTTCTTCTCTCCTTCTTTTTGTACATTGGTTATTCCATACATAGCACACTTACCATCAGCTTTATAACAATGTACACGCTTACCTAGTTTTTGTGCATATTCATTTAAATATTCTACTATTTCCTCATCCTCTGTAGCGATACGAACATCAGAACTTCGTCCATCTCCTAGCCATAGACCCAAAAAATATGGTTCTATATCTATATCTATATCGCCAAACTCTATACCTACTTTATACCCTTTATAATTACTCTTAAACTTATCACTCTTCTCTATATATTCTGATAGTTCTATATTTAGTACATCTCCGTGTTTATATTTGCCTTCATTGCGTGAACGCTTTAGAGATAATATATGAGATTTATTGACACGATAGTCTATCCCTCTATTTTGTCTTACCCAATACATCTCTTCTCTTCCACGAGCGATTGATAACACTTTGCGAGGTGTAGAGTCATCACCCATCAACTCCTCACCTGCTTCTACATCTTCTACATTTTTAAGACTACCATCAAACATAAGCACTTTTGTACCTTTACCTAAACATTTTCCCATCGCTGGCCGCGCAGCGATAATTACCAAATCCCCTTTACCAAATCCTGATGTTTTTTCGTTGAGGTTTCTAAATCCTGTGTCTGTTCCTATGAGTTTGGAGTTTCCCATTGATTTGAGTCGCTCTATCTCGTCCATCATCGCATTAGTTATCTCTTTGGCTTCTCGGAAATCCTCACTTGTGGAGTTTTGAGTTATTTCATAGAGCTTTTTCTCCACTAGGTTCATCACCTCTTGAACAGGTAAATCATCTTCTATTGTGACTTTCCTTATCTCTGTAGCAAGTGATGCTAAGGCTCTTTTGGTTGATTTGGCTTTTATCTCTTTGAGGTATGCACTTGTATTGGTGATAGGGTTTGCAGAGAGTAAATCCAACATCAGCTCATCATCAAATTTACCCATATTTATAAGTTTACTTCTCAAAAACTCATCATCAAGTGGCTTCTCTTCTTGACTCAACTGCTCCATTGCCATAAAAGTATATTGATGAAAAGGGAGATAAAAGTCGTGAGGTTTGAGTTTACTTGCTATATCTTCATAAGTCTCTGGGTCAAATATTATAGAAGATAAAACAGCTCTTTCTATATTTAGGTTGTACATATTATCCATTAAATATCTCTCATTTTATATATTTTATATTTATACATTATTTTGGGCAAATTTCTCTACCTCTAACACAAATCTATCTACAAGCTCTTTTTCTGGGAGTCGTGCTACTACTTCACCTTTGAGCATTACAAGACCTGCACCTTTACCATAAGCTATCGCCACATCTGCGTGTTTGGCTTCACCAATTGCATTGACCACACAACCCATTACAGATACATCCATAGGAGTCTTGATATGTGCTGTGCGTCGCTCTACCTCAGCTACTGCTGTAACCAAATCGGCTTCTATCCGTCCACAAGTAGGACATGATATGATATTAAGTCCATCTTTGACTCTGCCACTATCTTTGAGTATAGCCTTTGCTACTTTTATCTCTTGTTCAAGCTCTCCTGTGATAGAGACTCGCATCGTATCGCCAATCCCATCAAGTAATAGAGTTCCCAATCCAATAGCAGACTTGATAGTAGCATGAAAAATCGTACCTGCTTCAGTAACCCCTAGATGAAAAGGATAGTGATTTTTGGGACGAAGCATACGATACGCCTCTACCGTCCTATCCACATCCGAAGCTTTAAGAGATACCTTGATATTATCAAAGTCCAAATCTTCCAAAAATTTGATATTATACTCAGCACTCGCCACCATTCCCTCAGCCGTCGCTCCATATCGCTGGTCAAACTCTTTCTCTAGTGAACCTGCATTTACCCCAATTCTTATAGGTAAATCTCTATCTTGACACGCTTTTACTATCTCTCTTATCCTTGATTTATCGCCAATATTACCTGGGTTAAAGCGAATACAATCTACCCATTTGGACGCTTCAAGAGCCAATTTATAGTTAAAATGAATATCAGCAATAAGGGGGATAGAGATTTGCTCTTTGATATATTTCAAAGCCAACGCATCTCTCATTTCAGGCACGGCTACTCTCACCATATCAGCTCCTGCAAAGTGCAAACGGTTGATTTGTGCTACCGTATCTGCTACATTGTGTGTATCGCTGTATGTCATAGACTGAACAGAGATAGGTGCATCTCCACCCACTGCCACTTCACCTACAAAAATCTTTTTGGTTACTACTCTATCTTTCATTTTAAGCCTTATATAAATCTTCTCGCCACGCATTAGTTATTACTCTTTTATCACCATAAATCTTTATCTTTTGAGCATCTATACATCTACCATTATCATCAAGCTCAAAGATTATCATCTGTAGAATAGTAGCACACTTCTCATCTATATCAAAGTGTTTTTTCACCCCATTAAGACTATTCATAATAGGAGCATCACTCTTCATACCTATCACACCATCACGACACCCAGTAAGCCCAACATCAGTAACATAACAGCATCCATTATCTATCTGTAAATCATCTGTACCAATATGCGTATGAGTACCCATTATAGCTGATAAGTCTTTTTTAAGCATTTGAAATATTATATTTTTCTCAGCACTAGATTCTGCATGAAAGTCAAGTATAATATGTTTATATCCATCAGATTTAAGCTCTGCCACCTTATCTCTAATCATACTAAAAGGGTTATCCACCATCGGCATAGTATAATATCCCATAAGGTTTAATATAACCACATTTTTACCCAAAATTTGAGTCTTAAACACACCTCTACCTACCGTATCTTTGGGATAATTGAGTGGACGAATAAGAGGATACTCATCAAACATCTCCAAAATCTCTTTTTTATCAAAAGAGTGATTACCTCCACTCATCATATCAATACCATAAGATAAAAGCTCATCACAATTTTTGCGAGTCAAACCAAAACCGTGAGAGGCATTTTCATAATTGGCTATAACAAAATCTATACTATACTCTTCTTTTAAATTTTTTAGATGTCTATCTATAGCCAATCGTCCAGCTCTACCTACAATATCACCTATAAATGCTATTTTCATATTTTGCCTTTTATCCTTGCTATGACTCTTAGAGAATGATATTATCATACTCTATATTATCTTCAGATTAGAGTTGATATAAAAATGAATTAAGCTTTTTTACTCTTTGGAAGTGAGGTTTTAATCCAAATTATATAATCATACAGAATATCTAGACGAAGCTAAAGCTTCACTTCCGAAAAATATTAGCATTGTGATAAAAGAATATTATCTACTCCACCACAATATAACGACGCATCTTCTTAATCTCTCTAAAGTCTATGACACCCTCTATCGCTTTGACACTATCATCTGCTACCACTTCACCCATTGGTGAGATTACTGCTGATGAACTTGCCATATCAGCACTACTACTATTGGATAATACTACAAAACATTGATTTATGATAGCCAATGCACGAGAGAGTATCTCTAAGTGAGATTTGCGTGGTAGTCCCCATTGAGCAGGTATAATAATTACATCTACACCCTCTATCTGTCTCCATAACTCTTTAAATCTTAGCTCAAAACATACTAGTATCGCATATTTGACTCCATCTATCTCAAATGGTTTGATATTTTTCTTTTTTCCTGCTAGAAAATATAAATCTTCATCACCTAGTTTAAAGAGTTTGACTTTGTTTTGTGAGTAGATTATTTTATGGTTATGAATAACTATAGCTTGATTGACAAAATAGTCACCCTCTTCTAAAATAAGAGTTATAACAAGAGTTTGAGAGCCTATTTTGCGTTTGAGTATTCGTAAAGCATTTGCTGAGAATTTGGCAGCTGTTGCCATGTGTTCATAATCAAGAGCCGTCAAGAAGACCTCAGGAGCGACTATAAGTTGCTTATCTGAGTGTTCTTCTATCTGTTCTAGTAATATATCTAAGTTCTTTTGGTATCGTTTGTGAGATGGAAGTTGTAAAGTTACAACTTCCACATTTTTGGGCATATTTAACATATTTTACTCCTAAAAGTCGTCCAAATCAAGACTTCCTTTGGAGTAATTTGCCACATTACCTTCAAAAAAGTTTGTCTTTTGGTCATTAAATTGTGAAAAGTTATCTACCCATTTAATAGGGTTTTCTACATTATAGAGCTTATCTAATCCTACAGCTTTTAGTCTCTCATCTGCTAAAAATTCTATATATTGAGATATTATTTTATCGGTAAGTCCTAGTATTTGACCTTGTGTAATATACGCTCCCCACTCTGATTCTAGTTTTACAGCAGAACGGAACATCTCATATACATCATCAAGAAGCTCTTTGGTAAATAGTTCTGGTCTCTCTTTACGAGTAGTTTTAATCATATTTTGAAACATTATCAGGTGAGTCACTTCATCTCTTTGGATAAATCTAATCATCTGTGCTGTTCCCAACATCTTGTCAGACCGTGCAAGAGTATAGAGATAGGCAAATCCACTATAAAAATATATCCCCTCTAAGATTTGATTGGCAAACATCGCTTTTACGAGATTGCTTTCAGTTGGGTCTTCTGAGAGATTATTATAGACTTGTGCTATAGCATCATTTTTGGACTTCAACATCATATCTTTACGCCATAGCGAATATATCTCTTCTGAATTGGTAGAGATACTATCCACCATCACAGCGTAACTTTGAGAGTGAAGTGCCTCTTCATAAGCTTGTCGAACAAGTATTAAATTTATCTCTGGTGAGGTGATAAATGGATTTAGGTTATCTATAATATTATTTGTCTGTAAAGAGTCCATAAATATAAGTTGAGCCAACACTTTATCATAAGCAGATTTCTCTGAATCTGTGAGGTGTTTATAGTCACTTATATCTCTGGTCATATCGACCTCTTTTGGAAACCAAGTATTATTTAGCATAACCTCCCAAAGATTATAAGCCCACTGATACTTTATATCATTAAGCTCAAATATCCCTGTTGGGTCTCCTCCAAATATTTTTCTATCATTTGTCTTCTCTGTTGACTCTGGATTATATATCTTTTTGCGTTTCATATACTTACCTTTCATAAATGTGTAGATTTGGCACTGCCAAACAGATACTATATTTAACCTATTATACTATAAAAATAGTAGGAATAATAAGAGGGTATCTTTTGGTTGTTCTTACTACATGTTTACGAACTACTGAACGAATTTCATTCTCTATATTTCTATGGTCTTTGAGTGCTTCTGTACTCATATTTACAATTATAATCTCCAAAAGTGTCTCTATCTCTTTTGAGAATTTTTTATCATCTTTATCTGCTACTATTCCATAAGTGGTAACTACTGGTTTACCCACTATTCTTTGGTTCTCTTGTGCTACTTGTGCTACGATATTAATGATACCATCTTCTGCAAGTTTTTGTCTATCAATCACAACATCATTTTCGATAGTCATATTATTTTGGTTATCTATATATGTCTTACCACTCTTGACTGTTTTTACCTTTTTGAGATATTTGGGAGTTAGTTCCACTTGGTCACCATCACTCATTAATAGTATATTTCTCTCATCTACTCCACACTCTACAGCCGTCTTTGCATGTTTTGCTATATGGTTATACTCACCATGGACTGGCAAGAAAAACTTAGGCTGAACAAGTCTAAGGATAAGCTTTTGCTCTTCTTGTCCTGCGTGACCTGATACATGAATATCTGCAAACTCTTTATATCGTACAGTCACTCCTGCTTTCATAAGTAGGTTCATAAGTTTCGATATAGAACCCTCATTTCCTGGGATTGCTGATGCTGAAATAATAACGGTATCAGAAGGCTTTAGTTTGATATGTCTATGCTCATCTGTTGCCATACGATTTAACGCTGCCATAGTCTCACCTTGTGAACCTGTAGTGACTATAAGTATCTCATTTTCAGAATATTTAGGTACTTCGTGGACTTCAATAAAGTGCTTATCATCAATATCAACAAAGCCCAATGCTCTGTTGGTCTCTACATTTCTCTCCATAGAACGACCAATTACACAGATTTTACGACCGTGTTTCACACCTCTATCCATCGCTTGATAGATACGGTGTACATTAGATGAGAATGTGGACATAATTACTCTACCTTTGGCTAAATCAAAGAGAGTATCAAATGTTTTACCTACTACCTTTTCACTTTTTATAAAGTTTGGATTGTGTGAGTTGGTTGAATCAGAAAAAAGACACAATACACCTTTTGAGCCATAATATGCATAACGGTGTAAATCCATAGTATAACCATCAATTGGTGTGTGGTCTATCTTAAAATCTGCTGTGTGCATAAGAACACCTGCTGGAGTATCAATGGCCAAAGAACATGCATCTATAATAGAGTGAGTGTTGTGTAGCCACTCTACTTTAAAATCACCAATCTCATAAATCTCTCTCTTTGTTACAAAGTTAAAGTGTTTAGTATCAGCACTAAGACCGTGTTCATTAAACTTATTCTCTATCATAGCAAGAGCCAAAGGCGTAGCATATATAGGAAATTTTAGCTCTTTAAATAGATATGGCATAGCTCCAATATGGTCTTCGTGACCATGAGTGATAACTATACCTTTGATTTTCTCTTTAATCGTATGCAAATAAGAAAAATCAGGCACTAATATATCAACACCATGCATAGTCTCATCAGGGAAACTCATACCAACATCAATAACAATAGCACTATCTTCTGTCTCTATTACAGCCATATTCCCACCAATTTCACCCAGTCCTCCTAGAGGAGTAAATCGAATTTTACCTTTTCCAGATGGGTCAATTTGTCTCCATGGATTCATTCTAGCTTCTTGGACTTTTTTATTAATATCCAATGACTCTTGCATAGCTGCATTTACCGTCGTTACATTCTTTCTCTTGCCTCTTCCACCACCACTTCTATTCTGATTTGGGTTTGGCTTTTTAGATTTATTATTTGGTCTATTGCTATTTTGGTTTGGGCTTGGCTTCGCATTTGGGTTTGGTTTAGCATTTGGATTTGGCTTCGCATTTGGGTTTGGTTTAGCATTTGGATTTGGCTTCGCGTTCGGGTTGGGTTTAGCGTTTGGATTTGGCTTCGTATTTCTGTTTGGATTTGGTTTTGGTCTATTGCTATTTGGTGTAGAGTTGGGTGTAGTAGTTGGTTTACTTGTACTACTATTGCTCTGTCTATGTGGGTTTGGTCTTCTCTCAGGTCGCTGAGTTTTTGGCTCTTGATTTTGAGACTCTTTTTGAGAGTTGTCCTGATGTTGATTGTTTTTGTCCATCTAAATAATCCTTTAATTCATTATATATATGATGATAAAGAGGAGTTGTAGCCTCATGAGGTCTTAGATTTGGGTTCAAATCTAATTTGACAAAAGTATCAGATACTAACTCTTTTGGAAAAATAGACACAAGATTTTTGGAGAGTTTTTTGCGTGGTTGTGCAAATGCGATTTTTAAAAACGCCTCAAACTTCTCATCATCTCGTGAGATATTTTTCTCTATTAAAAGCACAGCAGAAGTTACATTGGGAGGAGGTACAAACGCTTGAGGCTCGACCTCAAAACATAAAGTAGCTTTACCCACACTAGAAGCCAACACACTCAAAGCCGAAAACTCTCTCTCTTTGGCTTGTGCTGAAAATTTCACAGCAACTTCTTTTTGAACCATTACCAATATAGATTGGCAATTTTTATCTTTAAATGCTTTTAATATAATACGAGTAGCAATATAATAGGGTAGGTTGGCTACTAGATGATACGGTTCATCTAATAAGCCTCCTAACTCCCAATGCTCAAGCACATCTCCACAACGAAGTTCAAAATTACCACTATCTTTCTGGTCTTTGAATTTTGTATTAAGATGCTCACATAACCTTTTATCAATCTCAAATGCGACGACATCTCTTGTCTTCACAAGCTCTTTGGTTAAATCACCTAAGCCAGGCCCAATCTCTGCTACTTTGAGGGTATCGTTGGGCATCGCTTGGATGATTTTATGAAGATAAATATCACTCTTCAAAAAGTTTTGACCAAATTTTTTATTTGCAAACTCGGCTAAATTTTCAATAATCATACTATAATCTACCTTTTAGTTGTATATTTAGATAACATCTTAGCATAATAAAATGGTTGTTTTGATGTGAATAGATGTATAATTACCAAAATATAATTTTAAAGTTGGTAGATTATGGACTATTTTGCAAAACGGATTATCCCTTGTTTGGATGTAAACAATGGACGAGTGGTAAAGGGTATTAATTTCATAGGTTTGCGTGATGCAGGAGACCCTGTAGAAGTAGCCAAGCGATATAACCAAGAGGGTGCTGATGAGATTACTTTCTTAGATATTGGAGCTACTCACGAAGGTCGAGATACTATCGTAGATGTAGTCAAAAAAGTAGCACAAGAGGTATTTATCCCTCTAACAGTCGGTGGAGGGATACGAGAATTATCAGATATATATAATCTGCTCAATGTAGGATGTGATAAAGTAAGTATCAACTCCTCAGCCATCAAACGACCTGCTTTCATAGAAGAGGGAGCAAAAAGATTTGGCTCTCAATGTATCGTTGTAGCTATTGATGCGAAAAAAGTCGGTGATAATAAGTGGCATATATTCACCCACGGTGGACGCAATGATACAGGATTAGATGCGTTAGAGTGGGCGAAAGAGGCTTACGATAGAGGTGCAGGAGAACTGCTTGTTACTTCTATGGACGCAGACGGCACAAAAGCAGGATTTGACAATATTCTAAATAGAAAAATAGGTGAAGTGGTAAATATCCCAATCATAGCAAGTGGTGGTGCAGGGACTATGAAACATATAGAAGAGGCTTTTACGCTTGGAGATGCTGACGCTGCATTGGCTGCTTCTATATTTCACTTCAAAGAGATAGATATTATGGACTTGAAGAGGTATCTCAAATCTCAAAATATCCCTGTGAGAATATAGATGTTTATCTGTGCAGGAGAGAGCGAACAGTTTGATTTTGCTCTGCCTATTGGTATCGGAATGGTAGATGTAAGTATCAATCTTACACGGCTTTGTATATCCCAAAAGCCACAATTCTTATTTTTTGTAGGAACAGCAGGATCTTATGGAGAGAAGAAAATATTTAATATAGTAGAGTCCAAAAGTGCCTCAAATATAGAAAATAGCTTCTTTACAGGAGACTCATACACACCAATAGACAATCTAGTATCATCAGCAGAAGATAGCATTAACGATATAGTAGTAAACTCATCAAACTACATAACAACAAGTACCAAACTATCCAAATCATACCTAGCCAAAAATATCCAAATAGAGAATATGGAATTTTATGCAGTCCTAAAAGTAGCCAAATCATTTGGTATCCCTGTTGCAGGTGCTTTTATAGTTACCAACTATTGTGACAATAATGCACATAGAGATTTTTTGAGCAATCATAAAGAGGCGATGGTTAGGCTTACTGAGTATGTTCGGAATGTTTAAATTATTTATAATTTGAGTTTTATTATAAGTTAAATTTTTTTATACTAAGAACTCAATTAAGAATAGATGGGTATAATTTTAAATATTTAAGAAGATAGCACTAAAAAAATTTAGAAACAGCTTAATATTAGGCGTATCAAATTGAAGAACTATGCTTTTTAGCAAAACTAAATTAATTAACATATTAAATGTGCTAATTAAAATAAAGGAATAGGGTAATGAAAAAAGAAATAAACTTTACTAGTTTTCAAGGATGGATTGATAATTATGGATATAATGATGTTCGTTTTTATCCAAGAAATACTGATGCGTTTGGGAAAATAGATATGGAAGAAAGTGCATATAGAGCTGTATTAGCTTATGAATCAGGACAATCTACTAAATATACTGATAATGTAGAGTCCTATATTGAACCTACTTCAAAAAACTTCATATCTATAGAGTAGGTATTTATGTCAAATTCTATAGAGAAACAAGCTCGAACTGTCTTTAATGATTTTCGTCACAAAATTTTACAAGATAAGCATCCTAAAGCAATTAATACAGAGCAATTTATAGATTTTATGGCTCAAGAAACAGGTTATACTATTAATGTTTTTGAAGTACCTATGGAAGATGCCTTTAGAGGAATTGTTTTTAAAAAAACTAAAGAAAAAGAGGCACTTATCTTAATTTCTGATAAGAATAATCTCTGTTGGAAACGTTTTACTGTAATAAAAGAACTATGTCATGTGTTTTTATCTGAAGATTATTATATTGAAAGTAGTGATATGGATAAAATAATTACAGCTATTATGAATCATGTGAGATATGTTCCAAAACTTTTGCCAAAGTCTAGTCATATGAGTCATATAGATGATTTTGAAAAAGAATTTGAAAGATATTTAAGAACTAATAATCCAATTGGTGCATCAGAAGAGGATGCCGTGACTGCTACAATAGAAATTTTAATTCCTACTATACAAAAGAATTGGATTGAAGAAGACATTAAAAATGGTATAAGTTTATATGATATTGCAAATCAATTAAAAGTACCTAAAGTTATGCTAGAAAATAGACTTAATCAATGGTTTATAGAAATACCTAAAAGATAATATTTCTTATTCTAAAAGAACTAGCAAAAAAATTTCGTTCCCATAAAATTGTGGGAACGAAAAGAAACTCCTCAAACTACATCACCACAAATGAAGCCATATCAAGTAAATATCTAGCCAAAAATATCCAAATAGAAAATATGGAATATTTTGCCGTGATAAAAATTTGGTATTCCAGTAGGAGGAGCATTTATAGTCACCAATTATTGTGATAGCAATGCCCATAGAGATTTCAAAAAAAATCATAAAGAGGCGATGAGGAGGCTTAGTGAGTATATCAAGAGTGCTTGATATAAGGATACAAAATAGGAGATTAATATTTAAGATTTCCAAGGAGAGCTTTCTCTTCTTCCTGACTTCGCCCATTTAGGCACTACATTTCTTTTGAACCTCGTAACATAGGGGGTTTTAAAATAAAAAAGTAATATGTAGTGCCTAGTTTTTTGAC
>JASFZJ010000037.1:0-10100 GCA_045267865.1 Sulfurovum sp.
AAAGCAGTGGCATAACTAGTTAGGGTGACAGAGTTTTTACTATCAATCTCCAAAGATTTATCAAAAAGTACAAAAGCTTTTTTATATTCAGAGTTAGAAGCCAAAGCAGTGGCATAGCTAGTTAGGGTTACTTTGTCATAATGATTTAATCCATAAGCCATTTTGAGTACAATGAGTTTATGTTGATTGAAAAATAGCTTTGTACTTATATCACTAAGGGATTTGATTAAATATTCATCTTCTTGATTTTCTCTTAGATATTTTAGATAAGTTTGTGCCTTAGTTTCTTTATTTTTATTAAAGCAGTCAATTATTTTATCTTTGAGGTTAAGAGTGTTTTGAAATCTCTTATATTTTTCTATATAAATAGGTTTACTTGATAGCTCAAAATAACCATTATCTTTTTGCTCTTGTTTATGTTTGGCATTTAATGCTCTTTTTCTATATCTTTTACTTGACATTATAAACCCCTATTATTTCAATATCACCGTTAAAATCCCATTATAATTATATTCGTTTGATTATATCAAAAAGTGTTTATAGTCTCATAAAGTTCTAAAATTTTATATTTTACAACCTTGACAAGAAGTGACTAAAGGTTGTATAATTACTCATATAAAAAATAAGGATTTTCAGATGAGTATATTACAAAACTTAACAAACCAAATGCAAAGCACTATTGAATCAGGATTATCTCTAGCGTTACATAATAAAAATCAAGAGGTATCACCTATTCATCTTTTGTGGGCATTGCTCACTAATACAAACTCTATCCTCCATCAAGCACTTAATAAAATGAATATTGATAAAATGGCTATTGAGTTGGAGACAAAGAGTCTTGCTAATAAACTACCTAAAGTATCCAATGTCACTAAAGAGAGTATCAAACTTTCTCAATCTCTTGTGCGAACGCTAGAGAGTGCTGAGGGTGTTATGAGTCTTAATGGTGATAAATTTTTGGCTGTAGATGCGTGGCTTTTGGCTAATACTGATGAGGAGTTTATCACTTCTACTCTGGGTAAATATATAGATATGAGTGAGTACAAAAAGACCTTAGAGAGTATTAGAGGTGGTAAACAGATTGATTCTCAAACGGGTGATGAGATGTTGGAGGCTTTGGGTAAGTATGCTGTGGATTTGAACCAAAAAGCTCTTGATGGTGAGCTTGACCCTGTCATTGGTAGAGATGAAGAGGTGCAGAGAATGATGCAAATCCTTATCCGTAAGACCAAAAACAATCCTATCCTCATAGGTGAACCAGGGACTGGGAAAACTGCGATTGTAGAGGGTTTGGCTCAGAGGATTGTAGAAAAAAATGTGCCTTTGAGTCTTCAAAATATGCGTGTAATGTCGCTAGATATGTCACGACTTATTGCAGGGGCGAAGTATAGAGGAGAGTTTGAAGATAGACTCAAAGCTGTTATAGATGAGGTCAAAGAGGCTGGTAATGTCATCTTGTTTATTGATGAGATACATACAATTGTGGGAGCTGGGGCAAGTGAGGGGAGTATGGATGCAGCGAATATACTCAAACCTGCCCTTGCACGAGGTGAGCTTCATACAATTGGAGCAACTACTCTCAAAGAGTATCGTAAGTATTTTGAGAAAGATACAGCGTTGCAGAGACGATTTCAACCTGTTAAAGTCGATGAGCCTAGTATCAATGAAGCGTTACAGATACTTAGAGGTATCAAAAATCGCCTTGAAGTCCATCATAATGTAGATATTACAGACTCTGCTCTAGTGGCTGCTGCACGGCTAAGTGATAGATATATTACTGATAGATTTTTGCCTGATAAGGCTATTGACCTTATTGATGAAGCCTCTGCTGAACTCAAAATGCAGATAGAGAGTGAGCCTACTGATTTGTCCAAAGCCAAAAGAGAGATAAGCACTCTACAGGTAGAAAAAGAGGCTCTCAAGATGGAAGAGAGTGAGAAAAATACGGCACGATTAGAAGAGATAGAGAGAGAGTTAGCAGATTTAGATGAACATCGTGTATCTCTTCAAAATCAGTTTGAGACAGAGAAAAGTGTATTTAACTCTATTGCAGAAGTTAAAGGCAAAATAGAGTCTCTCAAATATGAGGCAGAACAGACCAAAAGAGAGGGTGATTATAATAAATCAGCCGAGATAGAGTATGGACAGATACCTATTGAAGTAACAAAATTAGAAGAGTTGGAGCAGAAGTGGAAAAATATGGTTGCAGAGGGGACTTTGCTAAAAAACTCTGTAGATGAGGAGATGATAGCAAGTATAGTAAGCCGTTGGACAGGTATAAGTGTCTCCAAAATGATGCAAGGTGAGAAAGAGAAGATATTGGCTATTGAGTCTATCCTAAGAGAAGAGGTAGTAGGACAAGATGAAGCCCTCAAAGCAGTTTCTCGTGCTATTAAGCGAAATAAAGCAGGTCTAAGTGATATAAATCGTCCAATAGGAAGCTTTATGTTCTTAGGTCCTACAGGTGTAGGTAAGACACAAGTAGCCAAGACTCTAGCGAAATTTTTGTTTGATAGTGAAAAAGCACTTATCCGTATAGATATGAGTGAGTATATGGAGAAACACGCAGCATCAAGACTCGTGGGAGCACCTCCTGGATATGTGGGATATGATGAGGGTGGACAGCTCACTGAAGCAGTACGAAGAAATCCTTATAGTGTCGTGCTTTTTGATGAGATAGAGAAGGCTCATCCTGATGTATTTAATATACTTTTGCAAGTGCTTGATGATGGACGGCTTACAGATAACAAAGGTGTCACGATAGATTTCAAAAATACAATTATCATAATGACATCCAATATCGCCAGTGATAAGATTATGACTATCACAGACAAAGAAGAGAGAGCTATAGCTGTAAATGATGAGTTAAAACGAAATTTCAAACCAGAGTTTCTAAATCGTCTTGATGAGCAGGTGATATTTAATCCACTAGATTTGGACGCTATTACCAAAATAGTAGATATTCTATTTAGAGATATAGAGTCCAAATTAGAACAAAGAGATATAACCATAACTCTAAGTCAAAGTGCAAAGGCGTATATAGCCCAAGCAGGATTTGACCCAGTATATGGAGCTAGACCACTAAAGAGAGCATTGTATGAGGTAGTAGAAGATAGGTTGGCTGAACTGATATTAGAAGATAAAGTTGTAGAGGGTTCAAGTGTGAAGTTTGATATGAGAGATGGTGAGGTTGTGGTGGAGGTTGGGTAACGAGTCTATAGTAAAATCAGTCCTAAACTTAGTTCTCTCGTTCCCATATAATGGTCATCCCATAGACTTTTAGCATTGAGCGAGGAAGATAAATTAGATTGGTCAAAGAAGAAACCTATAAAAAGATGGATTAGAGGATTAGAATTTCCTATTGCTTAAAGAGAAGATTGATTTGGTAAGAGTTGTAATTTCTTTTTATTTATAATAAAATAGTACAATGGTGAGCTATAATTATTTAGGTTACAGAGGGCTAAATGCAAAATAATACAATCTCCAAAAACAGACAAGCTTTTTATTCACAACTAGAACAGATGTTCGCTGGTCGTGAGTTGGAAAACTTCAAAGGTAAAAGTGGTTTTTCTAATCTTTTATCTATCAAATCAGAATATTTTAAACATATCAAAAAAGAGTTAGAAACAAAAATAAAAGATTTGTTTAATACAACAAACAGTGAAAATGAACTCTATACAAAAGCTTTTACTTTTTTTGATAGTTTTTTAAATGAAACAGGCTCTCCATATTTTAATAAAACAGAATTTTATAAAAATCTCTATGAAAAGGTCTATACCAACTCTTCAGATACAGCACTCTTTTATAAGACAAGTAAACTCTATTATGTCAAAAGTGATAGTGTCCCCTCCAATGCTGATTATCAGATAAAAAATGAGAATGAAGAGAGTTCACGAGCTAAAATCATTTTTGAAGTGAGTGATGATTTGAACTACTCATCAACCAATGAGAAAAAAGAGTTAAAATTTCTATTAAAAGATTTAAGTAAAGGTGAAAAAAGTATCACTCTTTTGGTACTTTATAAAGGTCAAAAAGTAGATTTGGGTGATGATTTTAGTTTTGAACTAAATGCTAAAATATCAGATAAAAAGTACGAACTTCTCTCTAGCAATAAAACAAATCTCAAAAAATTTGATGAGCTTTTAACTAACTACGCATTAGATATAACCCCTAGTGAAGTTTCACAAGCGATATATACCTATAAAAAACAGAGAGAGATAGATTTTTTTATCCATAAAGATAGTGCAAATTTCTTAAAAGAGCAGTTTAATCTTTATATGTATAATTACCTTTTTAATGATGATGAGATACAATTTAATGATTGGGATATAGAGAGGCTTCAACAGATTAAAAATATCAAAGAGACTATATTTGAGACTATTGAGCTTATATCAAAATTTGAAGATGAGTTAAGGGCTATGTGGTTAAAGCCTAAGTTTGTCAAAAATCTAAACTATATAATCACTCTTGATAAAATTGATAGTAGCTTACACGATGAAATATTTGCTATAAAAGAACAAGTAACTGAGTGGGAAGAGTTAGGATTAACAGAAGATAACACACTCATTAAAAATGAATTTTTACCAGTAGATACAAAATATTTAAGCGATAAACTCAAATATAAGATATTAAGTTCTTTTGATAATCTTGATGAGATTACAGATGGGGTTTTGATTAAAAGTGATAATTTTCAGGCTTTGAATACGATTTTACCCAAGTATAAAGAAAAAGTAAAATGTATATATATTGACCCTCCCTATAATACAGGTAGTGATGGCTTTATTTATAAAGATAATTTTAACCATTCTAGCTGGATGACAATGATGGAAAATAGATTATCACTTGCTAAAAAATTAATGAGTGATGATGGGGTTATTTTTGAAAGTATCAATGATAAGGAACAAGCAAATTTAAAATTATTAAATGATTCCGTTTTTGGAGAAGATAATTTTATTAGTAGCATTGTTTGGAATCAAAAAAATGTCGTACAGAATGATGCAAAATTTATTTCAACTAATCATGAATATATTCTTTCTTTTAGAAAATCTGATAAAGTCAATGAGTTTAAGCTTTTACCTAGAAGTGATGAAATGGATGCAAGGTACTCAAATCCTGATAATGATATAAAAGGTAATTGGACAAGTGTTGCATTACAAGCAAAAAGTGGTTCAGATTCAAACTTATATGATATAACTTTTCCAAATGGTGTACATTGGCAACCTGTAAAAGGAACATATCCAAGATTAAGTAAAGATAGCCTTATGAAAGCTTATTATGAAAGTAGATTATGGTTTGGTAAAAACGGTACAAATGTACCAAGGTTAAAAAAATATTTATCAGAAGTAAAGCAAGGTGTTGTTAGTAATAGTATATGGAAGAATGAAGATGTTGGTTCAACACAATTTGGTAAAGAAAATTTAAAAAATATATTAAATACAAATACATTTCAAACACCTAAACCTTATGGACTAATTGAACGAGCCATTACTCTCTCATCAGATACAAACTCTATTATTCTAGATTTTTTTGCAGGTTCAGGCACAACAGGACATGCTGTAATAAATCTAAACCGTAAGAATAAAACAACTAAAAAATATATTCTTATAGAAATGGGAGGATATTTTGATGAAATACTTATCCCTAGAATTAAAAAAGTGATTTGTAGTGATAAATATAAAATGGGTGTAGCTCAAAATAATAATGGTATTTCTCAAATAGTCAAATACTATGAACTAGAAACTTATGAAGATGTTCTAAGTAAGGCTCATTATTCATTAAGTAAAGATGGGTTGATTGATTTGTATCAAAGTGAAAAGTTAGCTAGAGATGATGTCGTAGATAAAAATAAAGATAATGTAAAATTAGATATTGATGCCATTTATAATGATATTGATATATATGAAACTATCTCAAATATTACAGGATTTAAAATCAAAAAACGATATGAAGATAGCTGTCTGTTTATGGATGGAGATAAAGAAGTGCTGATTAGAAAAGATGAGCTGTTATTTAGTAAGTATCCATTTCTTAGAAAACTTATTTGGTGGAAATCATAATGGCAACGGTTAAAGATACATTATTTAGTACAAGTAATGAAAGCTTTAAAAGTCTGTTAAATGTAGATTTTATATTTAAAGTACCAATGTTTCAAAGAGATTATAGTTGGAATGAGGAACAATGGGAAGATGTATGGGAAGATGTGGAAAGGCTTGAGGCTGATGATTATCATTATATGGGTAATCTTGTATTAAAGCCTATTGATAAAAAAACATTTGAAATAATAGATGGTCAGCAGAGATTTACTACACTTAGTTTAATGATTTTAGCTACTGTTAAATTTTTACATCATCAAGAAAAGAGTGAAGCTATTGATGAAACGATTAAACAGTTACGAGAAAGGTATTTAGGTCTCAAAAAAATAGGTAGTTTAACCTATACGAGTAAATTACATTTGAATGAAAATAATGATTCTTTCTATCAAGAAAAGATATTGGAATTAAAAGATACAAAAGATTTTGACAATAAACACTCTAATATTTTACTCTATAATGGCGTAAATTATTTTTATAAAAAAATTGCAAATAAATTTAAAACAAACCCTATAGATGCTGGAATATTTTTTGATGAAGTGGTAGCAGAGAACCTTTTATTTATAAAAATTGTTGCAGAAAGCGATGCAAACGCTTATATGATATTTGAGACATTGAATGATAGAGGGGTTAAACTCTCTACTACAGATTTATTAAAGAATTATCTTTTTTCATTGGTTGCATCCGATAAGAATGATTTATCTGCAATAAAAGTAAAATGGGATAAACTTATTTCTATTGTGACGGATAGAGAATTTGCTACATTCTTACGATATTATATAAACTCAAAACAACCTTTAGTGAGAAAAGATAAACTTTTTAAAAAAATAAGAGAGAGTATTACGAAAGATACTTTGTTTGAATTATTTGAAGAGTTGATTGAATATGCAAATATCTATAATGCCTTTAAAAATGAAAATGATGCTATTTGGGAAGAAGAACAAAAAGAATATATACAACTTTTAAAGCTTTTTGATGTGGATTTGTTTAAATTAATGATAATGGCTTCAAGCAAATATTTGGCTAAAGAAGAGATGACAAAACTGTTAGAATACGCTGTTATCATAACATTTAGATATAGTATCATTGCGAAGAGAAGTACAAAAGATATGGAAAGAGTTTATAACTTTATTGCTCAAGGTATTTCAAATAAAACAATAACAACTCACAAAGAAGCAAAATCTGAATTAAAAAAAGTATATATAGAAGATGCTGTATTTGAGAAAATTTTTGCAACAAGTACCTTATCAACAAAGCAAACAAAAACAAAGAAGATTTCAAGATATATTTTGTTTAAATTAGATAATTTTATTAGAAAAAATAATAAAGAGGGTGAATTGGATATAAAAGATTTATCTATTACCATAGAGCATATTTTACCTGAAAATCCAACGGAGTATTGGGAAGATATTTTTGGTCAAAATAGCTTAAATTATATTTATAAAATTGGAAACTATGCTCTTTTAAATGATAAAGAAAACCGACGACTTAAAAATAAATCTTATGAAGAGAAGAAAGATACATTTAGAAATAGTAGATTTTATACCTCTAGTGACAGTACCATAGGTGTAGTAAAAGCAAAGTGGGATATTAAAACACTTGAACAAAGACAAGCAGGTTTAGCAAAAAAAGCCAAAGAGATATGGAAGATAAACTTTTAATGACAAATATACTACAAAAAATAGCACAAGACCTATTGGAAAACAGAGATTTAAGAGTAGATATAAATAGTGAAGTGGATTTAGATACATTCTCTTCTAATATTTCACTATTTACTTATCAGCAAGAGGCACTTAAAAATATCATTGCGATTTTAGACCTATATTATAGTGATAAGATAAAACTAAAAAATTATTATATACAAAAAGGCTTTGATGAGTCTAAATATAGCAAAGAAAATTTAACGATACAAAAGATACTCAACCGTGCTTCTTTTTGGATGGCAACGGGGAGTGGTAAAAGTGTCGTTATGATAAAGCTTATTGAGATTTTATATTATCTCTCATCCAAAAGCTATATTGATAAAAATGATATTTTGATACTTGCACCCACTGATAAAATATTAAAACAAGTCAAAAATCATATTAATGAATTTAATAAACACTCTAATTTTACTTTGGAGCTACACTCTCTTAAAGAGTATGAGAAGATTAAAAATGATATAAACCTTTTTTCTACAGATAGTATCAATATATTTTATTATAGAAGTGATTTGATAGATAATGAAGCCAATATAAGTAAAAAAACAGATGGTAAAAGAGTTGATTATCAAAACTATTTGAATGATGGTAAATGGTATATCATTCTTGACGAGGCTCATAAAGGGAAAGATGAACTAAGTGCTAAGAAAAATTATTATAATGAGATGGCAGAGAATGGATTTATCTTTAATTTCTCGGCTACTTTTGTAGATAATATAGATAAAATCTCTACTGTATATAACTTCAATCTCGCTAAATTTAATGAAGCAGGTTATGGTAAGAATATAAAAGTAGTTGATGATGAGTTTAAGGGGTTTAACAAAAGTAAAAATAGAGAAGAGTTTAATCCAAATGATAAAAAAGATATTATATTAAAATCTTGCATATTGTTTTCTGCTCAAAAAAAGCAATATAAAGCGTTGCAAAATATAGATGAAAAATTATATCATAATCCACTAATGATAACTGTAGCCAATACAGTAAATATCAAAAATGCCGATTTGAAACTCTATTTTTTATCTCTTTTGGAGATAGCAAAAGAGAAACCTCAAAATTTTGAGGCATTAAAAAGTGATTTATCACAGAAGTTATTTGATAACAGTAGATATGTATTTGGTGAAGAGAGCGTAAGTCAATCACTTGTAGATGTGATAGATAGTGTGAGTTATAAAGATGTGTTAGAGTATGTTTTTAACTCTGATGCTAGTGGTAGTATTGAGTGTAAAAGAACTTTTCTAAAAGATGAACTTCTTTTTAAAATCAAAACCTCTTCCAAAAGTGAAGATTTTGCAATGCTCAAAATCTCTGATGTGAAGAGTTGGAGTAATGGTATTCTTTATGGATATGATATGAGTGAAGATGTGGATAAGAAGCGTTATTTTGATACTATTAATGAAAAAGATAGCACTATAAATATACTTATGGGTGCTAAGATTTTTTCTGAGGGTTGGGATAGTAATCGTCCCAATATTATTAACTTTCTAAATATTGGGAGTGCAAATGCCAAAAAATATATGATGCAGACTATAGGTCGTGGTGTGAGAGTTGAGCCACTTCCTCATATTAGAAAAAGATTAGCAAATGCAGAGCCTAAAGAGTTTGAAAAGATAGAAGAGCAAGAGGTTTTACATCAAAGTGCAAATGCCTTAGAGTCTCTTTTTATCTTTTCTACATCTAAAAAAGATATTGATTTAATATTTGCAGAGCTTCCTGATAAAGAAGAGCAGTTTCTGCCACTAAAAGGTATCACTAAAAATTTAAAAACTAAGATACTACTGTATATTCCAAAATATAAACAAAAAATAGAAAAGCAAGATATTAAATATAATTTTCCTAAATCTGAATATATTAGAGTGAATGACTTTTTGAAGCAATCCTCTTTAAATATTGTTTTAATGAATACGATAGATAAGAGTAGGTCAGAAGATTTAACAAGAAGCACAATAGACAAGTTAATATTTGCTGATGAAAAAAGATATTTTGTTTTAAATGGTCATAGTGATAGTGGTATAGATGAAATAAATCTGATAAATAAGATTGATAAAGCTTTTAATGCGAAACTACAAGATATAGATGAGTTTGTAGAGCTAAGTGATGAGATTAAGCACTATAAAGATATAAAAGTTAATATGGCTAAAGTAACGCAAAGTCAAAAAGAGGATATTGAGAGTGATATTTCTAATAGTCAAACGAGTATAGAAGATAGAGAAGCTTATCTTGATAAACAATTTGATAAAGGAAAAATAACACGCCAAAAATATAAAGATGAATTAAAAAAACTTGGTTCAAAAAGTGTTAAAAAAAGTAAATT
>JASFZJ010000038.1:0-29044 GCA_045267865.1 Sulfurovum sp.
TGTAGGTTGGGTATCACCCAACAATTAACGCTATAATGGGCTATACATATTGTTTGGCAGTGCCAAACCATCCCATAACACAAGAAATAATATCATCATCATCTTTGCTACTAGCCCTCAAATTAACTCTAGGTTTACTCTCATCTATAAACTCCATCGTGATATTTTCACCATACGATGAGACCAATGATACTCCTTTGGCTCTTGCTAATACTTTGATTACCATTGTGTCTATGAAGGCTCTTGTTATGGAGTCTAATTTTCCAAACCTATCTGCTATTTCGCTCTCTATCTCATAGACTTCACCCTTTGTTTCACATAGTGATAATCGGCGATATATCTCTAGTCTTAGCCTATCTTCTGTTATGAGTTCTTCGTTTAGGTAGGCATTTATGGAGAGTTTCATATCTATATTTCTCGCTACCTCTTTCTCTTGTCCACTTAGCTCTCTTATGGCATCTTCTAACATCCTTAGGTAGAGTGAATATCCGATATGTTTGATGTGTCCTGATTGGGCTTCTCCGATGATATTTCCTCCTCCACGGATTTCTAAATCTCTAAATGCCAATACAGCACCACTCCCCAAATCTGAATGCGACTCTAGGGCTACTAATCGGCGTTTGGCGTTCTCACTCAATCGCTCTTTGTCTGCTACCATAAAGTAGCAATATCCCTCTTTTGAACCTCTTCCTACTCGTCCTCTTAGCTGGTGAAGGTCGGCTATTCCGAAGCTATTTGCTCCTTCTACTATCATTGTATTGGCTGAGGGCATATGTATTCCTGATTCTACTATTGAGGTGGATAATAGTACATCATATTCACCTTTTTCAAAGGCTATCATCTCATCTTCTGTATCTTTGGCTGAGATTTTGGAGTGTAATATGGCTATGCGTAATTTGGGTAAAATATCTAATAAAACTTTTTTCTTCGCTTCTATCCCTGCGATGGAGTTAAATACATAAAATATCTGCCCACCTCGACGCATCTCACGCATTATAGCCTCTTTGATTACCTTGTCATCATAGCTTTTGACAAATGTTCTCACTCCTCGTCTCTGTGTGGGTGGAGTGAGGATTTCGGAGAAGCTTTTGAGGTCACTCATTGCTAGATTTAAACTTCTTGGAATGGGGGTGGCTGACATAGAGAGTAGGTGTACATCTATGGCTAGTTCTTTGAGTTTCTCTTTCTGTTTGACTCCAAATTTATGCTCTTCATCTATGATGACAAATGCTAGATTGTGGAATTTTGCTGAGAGTAATGCGTGAGTACCTACTACCATATCAATAGAGCCATCTTCAAGCCCTTTTAGGGTAGCATTTTTCTCTTTTGTAGTGCTAAATCTATCTAGTTTACCTATCTTTATATCCAGTTTGCCTAGTCGCTCTTTGAGGCTTTTGTAGTGTTGTGAACATAGCAGAGTCGTGGGGGCTATCATCGCAGATTGGTAACCATTTTTGGCACTTATATAGATGCCATTCATCGCCACTTCGGTCTTGCCAAATCCCACATCAGCAGAGAGAAGTCTATCCATCATCCTGCCACTGCTCATATCATCTAGCATATCCATTATCGCCTTTTTTTGGTCTGGTGTGTGTCTAAATCCTGCTTGTGACATAAATATAGTATGCTCTATGCTATCAATTTGGAGCTTTATCCCTTTTTTGAGATGTCTTTGGGCTGAGAGATTTATGATACTTGAAGCGATGGCAAAAAGCTTCTCTTTTACTTTGGCTTTGAGCTTTTTGAAGCTCCCTTTGCCTAGCTTGTCAAGTACAGGCAATACACCTCCCTCTGCCACATATCTATCTATCACCTCTAGGCTTGATACGGGGATAAGTAGGGCATCATCATTTTGGTAGCCCATCACTACAAATTCGCTAGTAGCCCCTAAAATATCTCTCTTCTCTATACCTCTAAACATACCCACTCCATAGCTCTCATGCACTACAAGGTCACCCTTTTTAAGCTCATCTAGTATCATTGTAGCTTTTTTGACTCTTTTGATTTTTATCGGTTTATTGAGAGAGATAATAAGCCTATCATCACTCAAGATATTGACAATCCCATCTTGATAGACAAACTCTATATTTTTAAATGTACTTAGCTCAGAGCCTCTTACTATACTCTCATTTTTGGCGATTATAGTGATTTTTTTGTTTTTGTGAGACTCCAATAGCTTGTTGTGGTGGACAACATCCAAATCACGATACTTATTTCCCTCTGGAATAGTAGAAAGAGCAAACTTCTCTATGGGTATAGATGGTGTAGAGAGAGCATATATCTCATCAAGCTCATCAGATATATTAGTAGCCAATATGGTATCAAAAATATCCAAAGAGAACTCTGCTAAATCACCCAAACACCACAATCCAAGAGAGTCTATATCTTTGATAAATGTATCAAAATTACTACTATCTACTCTACTGTCCAACTCTTTGTACTCATCAGAAGAGAGAGCCAAAAATGCAGGAGGAATAACAATATCTTCAAGCTCATCAGCCACTCTCTTTTGAGTCACCTCATCAAAAGCATGTATAGACTCTATCTCCTCATCAAAAAGAGAAATACGGTAAGGATTTTCGCTATCAATTGGGAATATATCTATAATATCCCCACGAAAAGAGACCTCACCTTTTTGTGAAGCAATATCCACAAAGTGATACCCCCAACTATAGAGCATATCTTTGAGAGCCTTTATATCTATAGTCTCACCAAACTCCAATCTATACAGCGAGAAGTATTTAGACTTAGGAAAAGGAATAAAAAGAGTCCGAATAGGAGAGATAAGTATCTTTTTGTGAGTGCTTTGATAGTAGCGTGAGAGTTGAGTGAGGAAGATATAGACATCTTCTATATAAGAGCGTAAATCCTCCCCTTTACTAATGCGTAAATCAGGAAGTACAAAAGTATCAAACCCCAACAAAACAGCTACATCTCTTATCTGTATAGCTTCTGCGTCATTATTGCATATTAATAGTTGGTTTTTTTGAAGATTTTCTAAGTATTGGTATGTATTGCTTTGGTACATTTATTTTTTCTTTAGTGTATAGATTTTATGAGAAATATATTATACCATTTTAGTTATGAAGTGAAGTCTATATTCTTAAAACAGTATTAAAAGAATTTTACTCTAACTTCATGTTTTAAACTCTCTATAACATAAGTCTCAGCGAGGGTACAGTGCATAATATCCTCAAAATAACTAAAGAATTAGAGCTAATCCAACTTTATCATCTAAACCCTACCTGTTAACGCACTCCTCTAATTTAAAAACAATTTACCTGCACCACATCTACTGCTTTATGGTAACTACTCACCCTATCCTAACACCCCAACCTTAAATATAATTTTCCATAAATAAAGCATTATCTAAAGAAAACTGACTACAATATCAATATCAAAATAAGGTATAGCTATTGGCTAACTCCAAAATAAAACTTGAATTCTCTATAGTCCAAGAAAAACCCAAAAAAATCAAAATTTGAGAAAAAAAAGGGTAAAGAGTGTGGTAGTGATTTGAGTGAAGAATTGGAAGTGCTAAAAGAGAAGAGACAAGTCCTAGATATAGACTTAAAAGCTATCGGAAAAGTAGAGTAAACAGGCTATTGGAAATAATATTTTATCTTATTTTAAGAATAAGAGCGTATTATTAAAAAAACCAAATAGGACTAAATTAGTCTTATTTAAATTGAGAGTCATTTTCAAAGGAAAAATTATGAAAGTCTATTTAGATAATAATGCTACAACACTTGTCGATCCAACTGTATTTACAGAGATGGAGCCTTACTTTGTACAACGATATGGCAATCCAAACTCTCTGCATCTATTTGCAAGTGAGACACACAAAGCTATCAAAGATGGTATGGAGAAAATATATGCAGGTATCCACGCAAATAGAGAAGACTCTGTAGTTATCACTTCCTGTGCCACTGAGAGCAATAACTGGGTGCTAAAAAGTATATATTTTGAGTATATCCTCACAGGACGCAAAAACCATATAATGATAAGCGAAGTAGAACACCCATCTATCATCGCTACAGCAAAATTCATCGAGAGTATGGGATGTAGAGTGACATATTTGCCTATCAATAGCGAGGGTATTATAGATGTCCAAAGTGTTAGAGACAATATCACAAACAAAACAGCCCTAGTATCTATCATGTGGGCAAACAATGAAACAGGTGCTATATTTCCAGTAGAAGAGATAGGTAAAATATGTGACGAACACAAAGTTCTTTTTCACACAGACGCAGTCCAAGCTATAGGTAAATTACCAGTAGATGTACAGTCGTTCAATGTGGATTATCTTACATTTTCTGCTCACAAATTCCACGGACCAAAGGGTGTAGGTGCATTGTATATGAAAAAAGGCAAAGAGCTTATGCCTCTACTTCACGGTGGCTCTCAAATGGGTGGACACCGTTCAGGTACGCTCAATGTAGCAGGAATTGTAGGTATGGGTAAAGCTATGGAACAAGCCGTAGATGCACTTGATTTTGAGATGACTGATATAAGAGAGATGAGAGATGCGTTTGAAGATGAGCTTTTGAAACTCCCAGATACATTTGTGGTCACTCCTAGAGAAAAAAGAACACCAAATACTATACTCATATCGTTTAGAGGGATAGAGGGTGAGTCTATGCTATGGGACTTGAACCGTGCCGCAATTGGAGCAAGTACAGGAAGTGCATGTGCTAGTGAAGACCTAGAAGCTAACTCCGTGATGGAGGCTATAGGCGCAGATGATGATTTGGCTCACACAGCTATCAGATTTTCTCTAAGTAGATACACGACCCAAGAGGAGCTAGACTATACGCTAGATGTTGTCAAAAATGCAGTCAATAGATTACGAGGAATATCAAGCTCGTACGCTTATGCACCAGAAGGTCATGAAAGTGGATTAGATTCACACCATTAATAGAAATAAAATATAAAATATAAAGGATATATCATGGGTATAGATAGCTTAGTAGGTGGAACAATTTGGGACGAATATAGCGAAAAAGTCACAAATTTGATGAATAATCCACAAAATATGGGTGAGATAACACAAGAACAAGCAGATGAGATGGGTGCAACACTCATAGTAGCAGACTTCGGTGCAGAGAGTTGTGGAGATGCTGTAAGATTATATTGGGCAGTTAATCCTGATACAGATATGATTTTGCTATCGAAATTCAAAAGCTTTGGTTGTGGTACTGCGATAGCCAGTTCTGATACTATGGCTGAACTGTGTAAAGGCAAAACAGTAGGTGAAGCCGTCAAAATCACAAATATAGATGTAGAGATGGCTATGCGTGACAATCCTGATACTCCTGCTGTACCACCTCAAAAGATGCATTGTAGCGTTATGGCGTATGATGTAATCAAAAAGGCAGCAGGGCAATATATGAATGTAGATATGGAGACCTTTGAAGAGGAGATAATAGTATGTGAATGTGCTAGAGTATCCCTATCAACACTCCAAGAGGTTATTAGACTCAATGATTTGACTACTATTGAAGAGATTACCAACTATACCAAAGCAGGAGCATTTTGTAAATCGTGTATTCGCCCTGGAGGACACGAAGCAAAAGATATTTATCTAGTAGATTTGTTAGACGAGTACGAGAAAGAGAAAATGAGCAAATCAGCAGACACCATAGCAGACGGTGGAACTGTAGCATTCGCTCAAATGACAATAGTCCAAAGAATAAAAGCCGTCGATAAAGTAGTAGATGACAACATCCGTCAAATGCTAATAATGGACGGTGGAGATATGGAGATATTAGACATCAAAGAGAACGGTGCAAACTTCGATATATACATCAGATATTTAGGAGCATGTAGTGGATGTGCAAGTTCAAGCACAGGAACACTATTTGCGATAGAGAATATCCTTAAAGAAAAATTGGATGAAAATATTCGAGTTTTGCCTATATAGGTTTGTTTTAACCCAAATATAATTAATTGTAGGGTGCGATTGCTATCGCACCTTTTGATATATCATTTTATGTGTAACTATATTTCACACGATATTTAACCCAACTTCATCATCAATATAGGATGAAATGTCAATTTTAAGGGGAGTAAAATTAAAAAATGCTTAATCTCTCTCTTTATAAACCCATATCTATTTAATACGCCCTAGCTCTTTCATAGGGAACTCACTATAATCAAACTGTCTTATATCTTCACTATTTGAGACTATTAAGTGGTTGTTTGAAGTGATTACATCATAACAGTCTAAAGTAGTTTCATTTGATATAGATGATAATGCTACAGAGATATTACCATCTTCTTCTGTTTTATTTACATCAAATACCTTTAATCCTGCACTACCATCACATATAAAGAGTAGATTATTATCTATACTAAGTCCTTTTGGCTCCCACATATCTACTTGTTTGATTAGAATAGGTGTTATAGGGTTTTTTACATCTACTATCTCTAAACGATTTATACCACTATTATTCCAACAAGAAGAGCCTGAATTGAGTGTTACATAGGCTATATCTTCTTGCACTACTACAGGGTCACAGCTTTGGGCATGGCTAAATGTTGTAATTTTTGTTGGTTGAGTTGGGATACTATTATCATAGATATACATTCCTGAACTAGACCCAATATATAGATAGCTACTATATGCAAAGAGTGTCTCTACATCCCATGGCAGACGCACCTTGGATATAGATGTAGGGGATGAGGGGTCACTAATATCAAATATATCCATCTGAGTAGAGTTGATAGTATATAGATTATCTCCCACAATAGCAAAACGAGCCATAGACCCAGCTTTGCCTGTTGTTGTGGAGCTACTATTAGCATAGGTAGAAGAGTTAGTAGATGAGGTACTATCCTTTGCTTCTACAATAATACCTTTGTCTTTATCAAATCCACAGCTTCTATCATAGTATAATGAGTAGTCATTAGATGATATAGTCTGATAGGAGTCCATAGGAAATACATTCTCTTTTCTACTAATCTTTATGATATTATTTATATCTCTAATATCAAATATAACCAAATCCATAAAACTATCTGCATATAGGTATCCATCTTTTACAGCTATATCAATATTACCAAATATCTGTATAAAAGCTACAGAATTAGGACTACTTTTGTTGCTATTGTCTATTATATGTACACCCTTGTTTTTCTCATTTATTAGTAGTATATCTCCAAAAAGATAGATTTTACCTGCTTCATCTATCTCTTTTGATGCTTGTATCTCAACACTCTTATCTAGCTCCTCATAGGTCATAAAGTTATAGTCTGAACAATTTATATGATTATAACCATTACTATACCCTCTATAATAATTATCATTATTATTATAACAAGAAGTCAAACCAAATACTAAAACCGTAGCTACTATTATTATCTTATACATCTAAATATCCTCCATTAAAAATTAAATTATATAAAGAGTATAACGGACTAAAGCTTAGATTAAAAGAAAAGTCTATTCTTAGTTTAATCTCTTATCTATTTTTCATTTTGTATCTTCTCTATAATCTCATCTTTGATAAACATCAAATTTTTATAAATATCACTCAAATCACCTATTTTGGTACTATCAAAGTTTTGACTTACAAAATATTTATACGCATCTTCTCCTATTTTTTCCAAAACCACAAAATTCCAAATAGCCCCCACTATATAAGCACCTTTAATCTCTCTCTCATCATTAAGCTCAATAGCTGAAATCAACTCTGCCAAAAGTTGAGGTTCGGGGTCTGAATAGTTTCTACCCTTTTTAAACTCTTGTATAAAAAAATAAGGCTTTTGGCTTTTTATCAATCCCT
Organism: Sulfurovum sp.; assembly: GCA_045267865.1. Classification (GTDB taxonomy): domain Bacteria; phylum Campylobacterota; class Campylobacteria; order Campylobacterales; family Sulfurovaceae; genus Sulfurovum. The sequence continues at coordinate 7,788 of JASFZJ010000038.1, forward strand.
TAGCAACCAAAAAATCCGTAGTCCCATTAAAAATGAACTTTTCAGTTTTATACTCCATTGGCAACTCATAAAAGCCCCTAAAATTATTTTCAAAAGATTTAAACTTCACCCTGTTTAAAAGAGGAATAATCATATTCACTTTCAAATCTTCCTCATTATAATCAGAAATCAAATCTATATTCTCAACAACAAGCCTATCAAAGAAATGATTATCCTCTTTGGAAAAAGTATAAACATAATCAAACCACTTTTTAAATTTATCATGATTTATCAATTTCTCAATATTTAAAAAGCGTTCTAAAATATTCATCGTAATCTTAGAAAAAGCATAAGTAGGCACACCCTCATCATTCAAACCCTTTAGCTCTCTTATCTCTTTTTCTAGTTGTTCAATTCTTTCTAGTTCACTCATGAGGGTTTCCTTTTTATCTTTTTTATCTCTCTATCAAAATCTGACTCTATTTTTTGAGTTTTATTAAATTCATCATACTCCCTATAGGCTCTATCTTCTGCTTCTTTTCGGGAAACACTACCATTATCTTCTAGTATCTTATACTCATTAAACTCAAGAAATTTATTTACAGAAGCCGATAAACTATCCATAGTAAATGTTGTATGATTTTTAATAATTCGTTCAATATAATCAAAATACCCACTAATAGCTCCCTCTAAATCTTTTATCTCTTCTTCTTTCAAATAATTTTTAGCTATCACGGTATCAGATTTTATAACTCTTCCATTAGGTGAATTTTTCCAAGTTTGTAGCCCCATAAAAGATTTTTCTTTATCTGCTTGTTTATAAATTATCTCTGCTGAAGTTTGACCATTGATAGCAAAGTGAAATTTATTTTGTATCGTGGCATAAAAGTTTTTTGTAATAGGTGAATGTTTATCATAATCCATACTACACTCTGCAAAAATATCCGTAATCTGTTGATATATCCGTCTCTCACTTGTACGAATAGAACGCACTCGTTCAAGTAATTCTCTAAAATAATCTTTACCAAAATATATACCATTTTTCATTCTCTCATCATCAAGAACAAATCCTTTGATAATAAACTCTTTTAATATCTTAGTAGCCCATATCCTAAACTGTGTAGCTTGTGAAGAGTTCACACGGTAGCCAACGGATAAGATGGCATCAAGGTTATAAAACTCTACTTTTCGTTTCACTTCCCTTGAACCCTCTTTTTGAACTGTTTCCAAAATGGAAATAGTTCCCTCTCTCTCCAATTCACCCTCATCATAAATATTATTTAAATGCTTAGAAATAGCAGGAACATTCACACCAAAAAGCTCTGCTATCCTTTTTTGAGGTAACCAAAGCGTCTCATTATGTAGATAAGTTTCTACTTTTATATCGTTGTTTGGAGTGGTGTATAGTAGGAACTCTGTGAGTTGGTCTTTTGTTGTTAGGGTATTCATGAGTTTTTACCTACTTTCTTATTTATATATAAGACCATATCTTTTATCACAAGCTTTTGAACAGCAGATATTAATGTTTCCATTATTTCATAGTTGGGTTTTTTATTTTTGGTTGGGAGTTTTATTTTAAAATTTAAACTTTGAGAACTTCGTAATTTTGTTCCATAATCAAATTTTCCTAAAATTGATTTACCCATAGAAGTTGTAAAAAATAGCATTGTCTCTTTTGAATATTCAATTTCATTATTCCAATACACACCCGTATCATCACCTGCTCCAAAATCATAATCACGATAAAAAGTATTGCCAAAAATATCTACAGTAATTGAATTTTTAGAAAAACTAGCTACAGGGTTTGAGATATGATTTACAATCCCCGTATTTGTTACTCCTGCCATCACAAAAGGAATATTACCTGAAATTTGGTCATCTTTGGTAAGTCTTCTACCTTGAATAATTTTATTAAAAATACTTTTGTAAGTAAAATCACTAAACTTAATTTCCCCTCTTTTAAAGTCTTCCAAAACCTCTTCCTCTTCAACCGTCAAAACATAATCTTTCAACCCACTAGCTTCTAAATAAGCATCTAACTTCTCTATGCGTTCGGCTTCTATTTGGGCTATAAAACTTTCCATAAAATCAAAATCTATTTGATTGTTTTTGGTTGGGAGTTGGATTTTAAATTTATTAAATTCACTCTCAAAACTTCTAACCAAAACATTTTTAAATACATCTTGATTTTTATTGAGTAAAACAATAAAATAAGTAGCTAATCTTTGTGTTAAAGTAAATGATTTTGCTATAGCTCTTTTTGTAAATTGTCCTGCATAAAAATCTTTTTGCATATAAAAAAACTGCATACCCATCATTCCTATTGATAAACAATTTCCTTTTATTTTATGTGCTTCATCTAAATAATCTACATAGCCAAAAATACCATTATTAAATACTGTTCTTGTAAAATATGGATATTGTCCATTTTCACTAAATACAAAACTATCTTTATTTAATTGTGGATTTCCTTTAATCTCAAATAAATCACCCAATCTATATTCACCCCACTTAACGCTTTCTAATTGCTCGTTAAGTAGGGTATTTACTTTCCCTCTTCACCTCTCTGTTTTAATATACTGCTGACTTCCCAAGAGAGATAATCACTCACCGTCTTTTTAAAATCTTCTAAAGTGGGTTTGGTATCAATGGGGGCTGATTGATTCCAATCTGCTCCGTTTTCAGGGTCTATATTTCCCTCGTAATACTCTTTTCTAGTAAATATATTTAATTCACTCTCTCCAAATTCACTTAAATTTATCAACTCTTCATATCTCTGTATTGCATTATTAGTATTTTTTAGATTATTAGAGGCTTTCTTACGATTGGTTCTTGTATATCCATCATCTGAAAAATCAATAAACTTTACTCTACTTTTGGATTTGTGTTTTTCTCCTACTTTAAAAACATATATATTTGTTTGTACACTAGCCTTTCCTATAAAAATATCTACAGGCATTTTGATACTTGCTATAAGTGTGTGTTTTGCTAGTATATCTTTGTTGTATTTTATAGCTTTTCCACTTCCTGCTGAATTTTGGATAATAATCGCTCCATATCCTCTATTCATCATATCAAGAGCTTTTTGTACAAATACCATACCATTACCCAAAGCAGAATAAGGAGGATTTAGTATAAAAGCATCTGCTGGAAATTTTTCTTTATTTTTGAAGTCTTTGATAGAATCTTCATTTAAAATATTTGAACTTCCATCTCCCATAAGAATCATATTTAAAATAGCTAACATATATATTTCAGGTAATATTTCTATTCCTAATAGCTGTTGGGCTTTAATATCTACTTCTTTTTGTATTCGTTTATCTGGAGATTTAATACTCTTTGCATCTTCTAACATCTCATTCATAGCAGCTATTAACAAACCAGCAGAACCTGTAGCAAAATCCCATACAAAAGAATCTTTATCTATTCTTGCCAATTTAACTAAAAGTGTAGATATATAAGTAGGTGTTAAAACTACATCATTGAGTTTATCTTGTGAAAATCCAAGCCAATTATACATTTCATTAAATAATTTACCAGTAAAATCAGTAGTCAAGCCTATCTTATAATATAATCCTATTTGGTCTATTATTTTGATAAATACTCTTTTTAATTGACTTTCTCCATTTTCTATTCTATTTATATTTTCATCTAACAAGATAACAGTTAGTATCTTTATGACAAAATCTTTTTTTATTTGTGGTAATTTTCTCTCATTTAAAAATTCTTGAATCTTATCTAATATAACTTGTCCACCACTCAATTTTTCATTATTAAATATATTAGAATTTTCTTCAGTAAGAGATAGGTTATTTTTGTTATCTATTGTTGCTAATATAGCAGCAAAAATAAGATACATTCTCGTTTCTTCTCCTAGCCCTTTTTCTTGACTATATATTTCATTGTTAAGTTTTGTTAAACTTTTATCTATCTCTTGCTCTTTTTCATGCTTTATGATTGCTAGTTGTTCGGGTGGTATTTCTGTGTTTTTGGCTTTTTTAATAAATTTATCAAAGTTAGCAGATTTCAAGAATGAAAAGTCATTATAATCATCTATCTTTTGACCAACTCCATAATTGTTTTTCCCCGATACATAATAAACACCGATTTCATGTTTTATCTTCCCTTGTTCATCCTTATATCCTGTCATACCAATAGCAATTATTTCTGAGTAGCTAGTATAGTGTAATACTGCATTTGCATAATGGATAGCTCCATTTACGGCATATTTCTTTATATTTACAGAATTTTGTTCATAATTTTTATTTATATTATCTATATAGCCTTGCTCATTTAGTTTTTCTAACTCAGTTAGTTTACCTTTATATTCAATAAGTATGGGGTAGTATTTACCCTTTGAATCTTTGATGATTAATTTAGCATCAGGACGATTTCCACCTTTCCCTCCACCTTTAGAGCTATACTTTTTAAGAGCATTATCTATCTCACTATTTAACTCTTCTTGTTCAAGCTTATAATCTAATTGATATGAGTTTAACCACCCATTGGCTAACTCTGCGATATTTGGTTCTATTGATTTTGCCATCTACTCTGTCCTCTTTTTACTTTCAATTTTATATCCATCGTTTGGCAATACCAACCCTACAAAATATCAGATTTTTATATTTATTATATCACAACCTTAGACTTCTCTACTCCAAACTCTCCAACAACTGTGCTGTTGTTCCTGTTCTTTTATTTGTTGGCTGATAGAGATAGTTATTTAGTTTTTCAGGGATTTTTTCAGGGATTATCATCTCTTCAAACTCCTCTTTGGCTAACTGTTTTGCTTTAAATAGTGCCATCTGTACTCTGGAATAGAAGTTCGCTGCTCCCTCTCCTGATGTCTCTACTGATAAGAAGTTTGCTTCGGGGAAACGGCTTGTTACTAGGGTTTGGATACCATCTGATACAGCAGATGAGGGCATACATCCAAATGGTTTGATAGATATTACTAAGTGGGCTAGATTGTGGTGGATACTCTCTAGTAGGTGAGCCACTTCTAGGTGTCCCTCTCCTCCCTCACAGTCTAGTGTATAGAACTCTCCACTTAGTTTGGATAGTTCGTCCATATCTGGTATTTTAAAATTATGTAATCCTATCGCTTTGGCATATAGATTGAAGTGTGCTTTTACGGCAGTCTCTCCTACTTTTATCATCATTTTACTTTTGGCAGTAGAAAAATCAATACCTTTTGCACCATCTACTTGAAGCTTCTCTTTGCGTTCTAAATCTCTTCTAGCTTCCCATAAACTAAGCATTAAACGGCTCATAATTGGTTGAGGAATACTTTCAGCACCTTCGGCTTCTAAGAATTTATGGAGATTATAGTTACCATCTCCCTCTGTCATCGCTGCCCAAAATTCACCCATTACCATCACTTTGGCTTTTGGTTGCATTCTGTTTAGTTCAATTTTTTCTAATATTCCTCTACATTTCCACATCGCTTTAATGAGGCTTTTATGATTTAAGAACGCATCTCTTACAATATCTTGACACTCATCTAAGGCTTTATTGGTAGCACCAACTTCCACTTCATACGGACGCATTTTGTAGCCTAAGATATTGATAATATCACCGATAACAAGCGACTTGATAAGTACAATAAAGAATTTTGGTGTGAAGTTTAGAATTTGCTCCTCTGCATCATCACCTTGAAATATTCCTTTATCATGCTCAAAACTTGTAATTCTAAATCCATCAAATCCAGCATCTCTTAGAGCCTTTTTGTACTCTGTAATATACATCCCAAATCTACAAGGACCACATCCACCTGCTGTAATATAGATATATTTTTGTACTATCTCTTCGCTTGTAAGTCCTTTTTCCTTTTTTAGATTTTGAAGATATTTGACTAAGTTTCCTACTGTAAAATATGTAGGATTACACTGTCCTCTATTTCCATAAGCTTTTCCTTTTTGGAATGACTCAAAATCTGGATTTGGCATTGCCACAAAGTTTTCACCTAAAGATATCATCGCTGACTCCATAAGATTTCCGTGAGCATTGGTAAGCCCCCCTGAAAGCATTATCGTATCTTTTTTTGAGGCATATTTAATTGGTTTTTCAGGTATATCTCTCCACTGCGTCTCATCTGTGTTTATAAAGTTTAGGCTACCGTTACTATCTGGTTTTTTTATACTACTACATTTTGCACTCATGCTATTACCTCCTGTCTGTTTTTAATAAGTCTCTTTTGATACTGCTCTAGCGTATAAGCAAAAGTCTTAACTCGTATCTTGATAGACCCACCTGGTTTGTTTGCATCCACATCATGAAGAGTCAAGTGTGGTGTACGACTTGACCCTATGATTTTGTCAATTATAGAGTAAGTAGGAGCATCATGTCCACACTTAAAGCTACTCAAATCCAACACTGCTATATTTGGATGTCTCGCTGCAAATTTCGCTGCCCACACCTTTTGAGATGAGTTTGTTGAGAAATTTTCTGTCCATACATCTCTAATATCATAAGGCGAAGTGATGCGATATTCGCTCAAATCATTTTCAAATAGTTGAGATAGATACTCTTCATCTTTGGGTAATGACCTCATTGAGAGAGTCTTAAAACCTAGAGATTGAAATTCATCAAGCACTTCATGGTTCATTCCTGGGTCACTATGATAAGGTCTGCCTAGAAGTAAGATAACTATCTCGTCATTCTCCACAGCCTCTTCAAGTAGCTCTTTCCCCTCTTTCATAATATCTTTATCATTTTTAGCCAATGCTTTCCAACCTTGCTCTATAGCCCAGTTACTTTCATCTTTTGTTACTCTGAGTCTCTCACCCCAAGTATCAAAGAGTTGTTGCTTAAGAAGTTCTATATTTTCAAAGTTTAGACTATCTTCAACATAGTCTATACCTTTTTCAGCAAATAGGTCTCTCTCTTTTGTAAATGCTGAATAGACAACTTTTGGAGTTCCTGCAATAATAGGACAAGATGTCTGACCCATTGTGTGTTTTACATACCCTGGAAGGTGTGTAACGGCTGGAAACCAAATATGTTTAAACCTTTTTTTCACATATTTTTTATTATTTAAAAGTGAATAGACATGTGATTGAGCCACTTTAGCAGGGTAACAAGAATCTACAGAACCATATTTCGCACCCTCTAAAAACATATCTTCATTAGAAAAGCTAGAGAATTGAACATTTAGAGGATTGAGTCCTAATGCTTCAAGATAAGTACGCATAAATGGAGCTAGAGAGTATATATTTAGCACTTTTGGAATGGCGATTGAGAGATTTTTTCTGTATTCTATACTCTCTTCATTACTTAGTTTAAATCCTCTATTAACTTCTCGTCGTAGAGTCGGACCCCAACCTCCAAGAGTAAGTTTAACGCTCTGCTCTTGAAGTATTGTCTTTTTATTTGGTTTCTCATCTAGTGTATAAGTTGGAGCAAAGAGAGCTTTTGACTCTTTTTTGACTAGGTTTGGAGTCGTCTCCTGCATATCTTTTCTACTATCTTTGAGAATTTTGAGTGCTTCATGAGACTCAACAGTTCCCTCTTCACATGCAAATCCTGCTATATATCTTACACTATCAGATGATGGTATCTTGGTATCAATAAATGTTCGTGAACAGTTGATACTACAGAATAGACATCGTGTACTCTCATCTGTTTTTGAAGTATATGTCATCTTTAGAGCCTCTTGCATACCTACAAATGTATTATATCCACGAGCCAAAACTACATCTTTGGCTTCAATAGCAGCACCATAAGCTCCTGCTTCTCCTGGGTGAGGGTGAACATCTACTGTAACATTTGGTACATTAGCTTTTATATAATCCACTTGTGATTTCAACGCTGCTTGATTATATTGAGTTCCACCTTGAAGTACAAAGTGGTCTCCAAAGGCTGCAAGGTTTGGAGCTTGGACTACATATTGCCATACATTTTTAGGTAATACTTTGGCGATACCTGCAAATAACTCCTCTTTGGTATATCCCTCTTTTTGGAAGTTTACTCTATCTGTATCTAGGAATACGGCACAACCATAATTGAACATCGGTGCTTGTTTGGCTTCAAATGCTATATTGGCATAATCTTCTATAGCTACACCAAACTGCTTTGCCATACTCTGTAATAGAGTTCCGTTTCCTGCACTACATTGATTGGATAATCTAAAGTTTTTCATCATACCGTTTTCCATAAATAGCACTTTTATATCTTGTCCACCTATATCACATATCACATTTATATCATCACCAAACGCTTTTTGAGCTGATTTCATGTGAGCGATTGTCTCGATAATATTCGCATCTGCTTTTAATGCACCCTCTAATACATCAGCAGCATATCCAGTCACTCCTAACCCTTGAATATCATAAAATCCGTGTGTATTATAAGAGTTTATTTTCTCTAAAAGTTCCAGAGTATCCACTATAGGATTACCTTTGGAGAGTTGATAGACTTTGATAAGTAAATCTCCATTCTCATCACAGAGTACAGCCTTAGAAGAGGTAGAACCACCATCAATCCCTAAAAAACATTTTGTTTTTTGAGTAAGTTTAGGAGGTGTAAAATCTTTGATAGCATAATCCTCTTTAAATGCTTTTAACTCTTCATCATTGGCTACTAATGGAGCATCATTATTCTCATTGTGCGTTACACCCACAGCATTTACAAGAGTTGATAGTTGGATAAGTCCTGTAAACTTTTTATCATGATTATCCTCACCCTCTCCAAATATTACAGCACCCAATGCTGCATAATATTGTGCATTATCAGGGACGATAATAAGTTCATCTACTCTATCTCTATCATACTCAATCCCTCGCTCGTCCCAAAGTTCACTAATACGCATACGCCAACACTCTTGCAAAAATGGCAGATATGTGTTAGGACCTCCTAGAAGCAATACTTTTGGCATAAGTGTATTTCCACGAGTCAATACCGTAAGGTTTTGCATAACTATAGCATCTGCAAGAGAGTTCATAATCTCATCAGATGGTACAGAAGTCTTGACAAGATTTACTATATCAGTCTCTGCAAAAACACCACATTTAGCTGCAACATGGTGAAGTTTTTTGGTATCAAATTGTAGTTTTTGAATATCACTACTCTCCATACCCACTTTCATAGTACATTTTTCTATAGTTGCACCAGTCCCTGAGGCACACTTATCATTCATAGAAGTTAATACTGATTTTTTGCCATCTTCACCCTCTTTAAAGTGTATGATTTTGGCATCTTGACCACCGAGTTCTATCACGGCTCGTACATCAGGATGGAGGTGTTCAACTGCTAATACAACTGCATTTACCTCTTGGACAAATCGTGCATTCACAGTAGGAGCGATACGAGTAGCACCAGAACCTGTGATATAAACTTTCTCTATATTGTTATAAATATCAGGTTGTGCTTCTGATAACTCCTCTAAGAGTCTCAAAAGTGTAGGTGCTTGTTTGGTATCGTGAGCTGTATATGCTTTAGCTATTATATGAAAATTGGTATCACAAACGACGAATTTCACCGTAGTAGAGCCTATATCTATACCTAATGAGTATTTAAAATGGTGGGGTTTTGTCATATTTTTTTATCCTTGGAAAAATTATTCTTATTATTAGAGCTTGTAAATGCCCATATTATCCATAATATACCAAATAATATATAAGGTATGCTTAATAGTTGTCCTGTACTAAATGGAATATCAAGGCTATATACAGATTGTTGGGTCTTGAAATACTCTATCAAAAATCTAGCACTAAATATAAGGACCAAAAAACTTCCAGGAAGTATTTTGGTAGCAAATGAGGGGGAGACTCTACGATATATGAGTGAGAGTATTATAAATATAATAAAATATGCCAAAGCTTCATATAGCTGTACAGGGTGTCTAGGTATCAAATCTACTCTCTCAAATACAATAGCCCATGGCACTGTAGTCTCTACTCCTAATATCTCAGAGTTAAATAGATTACCCACACGGACAAATGATGCTGTAAGAGTACCGACTATAGTCATACGCGCTAGTAGCCAAGTGTAGCTAGTGTTATATCTTTTGGCAAAGATATAGAGAGATATGAGGATACCTGCTAATCCTCCATGACTTGCTAGTCCACCTCTCCATACCTTTAGTATCTCTATAGGGTTAGATAGATAATATTCAGGCTCATAAAAGAGACAATGCCCTAGTCTTGCACCGATAACCGTCCCTATCATCACATATAGTAGAAGATTATCCAATACTACAGGGTCTTTTTTCTCTAATTTATATATTTTGGTAAAAATCATAAGTCCCAAAAAAAATGAACCTACAAAGAGTAGTCCATACCAACGAAGTTGGATACCCCCATATTGAAAAATATTGGGGTCAATATTCCATACTATATAATCCATAAAATAATACTCCTTTTCTAATTAGGAGTATTATACTCTTAATTTGTTTAAGAGTCCTATTTATTATGGATATTGAATAGTTTGAGGGTATTCTATTGACAAAATAAAATTTGTCAGATTTAATGACACTAAATAATTTGTCAAAAGGGTCGAAGTGTCCTCACTCCGACAAATATTTATAATAAAAATCTTAACTTTTATATTTGATATATCTTTGGAGGAGAAAAGAGACTAATCCTCATCTCTATTCATCTCTTTTATCGCTTCTCTATAGAGTATATCAGCAGCTATTTTTGCTTGTTGTTTCTCTCTTGTTATATTTATATCTAGTGGTGGTAGTATCTCTTCTTTTTTCTTTTTAGTTACTACTTTTTTAGGTTTTTTTATCTCTTTTTTAACTTTTTTGGGAGTAGTTTTTTTCTCCTCTTTTACTTTTATAACTTCTATCTCTACATCATCTTTTTTGGCTTCTTCTTTTTTAGCCTCTTCTTGAACCTCTTTTATTATATCTTCTTTAATCTTTTCTTCTACAATTTCTTCTTCTTCTACAATTTCTTTTCGTTTTTTCTCTGCTCTCTTTCTCTCGTACTCTTCAACCTCTTTTTTCTCTTTTTCAACTCTCTCTTGTTCTTTTGTAACTTCAGGTTGAATAGGAGTAGGTAGAGTCTCTTCTTTAATTATTTTTTCTTTTTTGACTACATCTTCAGGTACTATATCTTGCCTTATTAAATCTATATCTATATCTATCTCATCAATTTCTTCAGTTACTACTTCTACCTCTTCTACAAACATATCACTTAATAGCTCTTCTGGTTTTGATGAACTTTTTAATTCTGAGAGTAACATATTTTGCTCTTCATCTATACTTCCAAGGTTCTCTTCTTCATCAAATGGATTCTCTGATGATGCGTTTAATCCCACAAATAATACAGCTACGGCTATCAATAAATATTTTTTCATAATTAATCCTTTGGTTCTAATTGTTTGAGTTCAAAATACTCTTTTTGTAGTATTTGATTTTGAACTTTTAAGCTTTTCTCTTGTTGAGATAAGCTACTTTTTTCCTCTTGAAGCTGTTTAAATATACTCCAAGAGTTCTCTCCATTTATTAATATGGACACATAAGTACCAAAAAGTAAAAGAGCTATTATCCCCACCAAAATTTTTTTTAGTGATATCTTTGATACCTCTTTTTCTACTTTTTTAGCCTTTGACATCTATCTATTTCTTAAAAAGTGAACTACCCAAATACTCAAATTGTCCTAGTTCGGCTTCTATCTCTAGTAGTCTATTGTATTTAGCAACTCTATCACTTCTCGCTGTTGAGCCTGTTTTTATCTCACCTGTGTTGAGTGCTACGGCAAAGTCTGCGATAAATGTATCTTCACTCTCACCAGAACGGTGACTCATCACACAAGTGTAACCACTTCTTTGAGCAAGTCTAACCGTCTGCATAGTCTCAGATACTGTACCAATTTGATTTGGCTTGATAAGAATTGAATTTGCTATATTTTTTTCAATTCCTTCTGCTAAAATAGCTACATTAGTTACGAAGAGGTCATCACCTACAAGTTGTATTTTATCTCCTAAAACTTCTGTAAGCTCTTTCCACCCATCCCAATCATCTTCACTCAATCCATCTTCAATTGATACAATTGGGTAGTTTTCACACATATTTGCATAATAACCTATAAGCTCTGATGCGCTAAGTTTTCTATCTTCTGATTTAAGTACATAAAGCCCCTCATCATCTACAAGCTCACTAGCAGCTACATCAAGAGCGATGGCTATCTCTTCTCCTGCTTTATATCCTGCTTTTTCAATCGCTTTCATAATAACTTGAAGAGGCTCTTCATTTGATTTAAGGTTTGGAGCAAATCCACCCTCATCACCAACTGCTGTACTCTCTCCCATCTCATCTATAATCTTTTTGAGGTTGTGATAAACTTCTGCACATGCTCTAAGACCCTCAGAAAATCTATCAAATCCTACAGGTACGACCATATACTCTTGAAAATCTACAGAGTTGTTAGCATGTTCTCCACCATTTATGATATTTATCATAGGCACAGGCATAACGACAGCATTTGCTCCACCTAGATAACGATATAGTGGCATTCCCATACTCTTAGCACTTGCACGAGCTACAGCCATAGATACACCTAAAACAGCATTTGCTCCTAAGTTACCATAGTTGTTTGTACCATCAGCCTCTTTCATTACGAGGTCTATCTCTGCTTGATTAAAAGGAGATAGTCCTACAAGTGCATCATTGATAGCTCCATTAACATTATCACAAGCAGTTAAAACACCTTTGCCCATATATCGTTCTCCACCATCTCTAAGCTCTAATGCTTCTCTCTTTCCTGTACTCGCACCACTTGGTACTATAGCACTCTCTACCGTTCCATCACTTAGACTCACTGTAGATTTTACAGTAGGGTTTCCTCTACTATCCATAACTTCTGTTGCTACTATACTATCGATATAAATCATCCATATCCTTTTTTATACTAAATATTCATTCTATAGTTATGATTTTAGCAAAATTATGCTGATAAGGAGTACGATTAATTAATAAGCTTACCATTTTTATAAGTTACCTCTTTACTTACTTTCCCATCTATACGATAAGTTTTTGCTTTTCCGTGCAAAATTCCATTTACATAAGGATGTGTTATCATCTTGTCTCCATTGGGATAGTATGATATTTGTGTACCATGTAGTTTTCCATTGATATAGTTATATCTTGAAATTACTCTTCCCTTTTTGTCATACCCTATCTCTTCACCATTTTTTACCCCATTTCTAATATGTGTAAGAGATTTGAGTTCACTCTCATACCCGTATTGTTTGAGTATTCCATTTTGTCCTGTTTTATCATCCATTATAAACTCAGAACGAATTTTACCACCTTGAAAGTACTCTTTTTTAACTTTTTTGCCAAATAGTGATGGTGAATTACAACTATTGAGAGAGAGAAACATTAATATTGAGATTAGTAGAGATAGATAGAAAGATAATTTCTTCATTTAACATCCTTATTTTATTTAAAATAGTAACAAGATTATACTATAAAAATAGTATTTATCCTCATTAAACTCATATTAATAGATTTTTTATTATGATATATACAGATTTTAACAATATTAAAGGAATAAGTATGAAATTACACAAACTTGTATTGGCATTTATGCTAACAGTAGGTTTAGCTCAAGCAGACCTAACAGCAGAGTTACACGCAACAGCAGGTAATCAAGAAGTAGCAATTGATGGATTAATGAAAAAAATTGATTCAGTTGGATTTAGTACAGTTGGTGCTAACAAAAATATCCAAAATTTCTATTATGAGAAATTTAAAGATAGAAATGTAGAGATGATATCTTTTTTTGGTGTGATAAATAAAGAGAAACTTAGACCTCTTCTTTTGAAAAATCCTGATTTTGGTGCATTCTCTCCGTTTAACTTCCTTGCATACAAAACTCTTGATACCAAAAATGATGACAACACTTGGTTTGGTCATATCTCTGCTGATACTATGTTAGCTATTATTGGTGAGAAAAATGCTACTACTCAAAAAGAGTTTAAAGATATGATAGCTCCACTAGATGCTCTGATAAAAGCTGAACTCAAACCAACTATGAGCCATAAATATGAGAGAGCAAACGCACTACCTGCTAAAACTCTTACAAAAATGGTAATGAAGTTTGATAAACCAGATGATTTAGAAGAGTGGATAGAAGATTTTATAATGAAACATGATGGTCTATTCTCCACAGGTAAAACTGAAGATGAAAGATTTATTATTGCTGGTTTTATTGATTTAAAGTTTGAATATGATGATTTAGAGCTAGAATTTGATAAGTATGATGCTTACTGGGTTTCACTTCTTTGTCACTTTAAATTCTCAAACTCAATCTTCAACAACGGAAGACCTGAGGCTGGTATGTTTGCTCCATGTTCAATCTACTTCTATATTCCAAAAGGAACAAATGAGCTTCATGTAGGATATTCAACTGTAAATAATTGGATTAACTCTCTTAACTTCACAGATGAGAAGAGAATTAAATATATGAAAGAGATTGATGCAGAAGTTGTAACTAGACTCAAAACTCTTGGTTTTGAGATGGCAAAATAGGTTTTATTTAAGTGAGCTTAGGTAATATATTTCTTCTACTATCCTTGCTACTCTCTCCTCTTATGCTAGATGCAAAAGAGGGTGATAGAGTAGTGATAAGTGATAAAGCACCTGAGGTAATCAGTGCATATTACCTAGCCAAATTTCAGCCTATAGATAGACTTCAAAGAGAGCTAATAAACAACGGTTTTGCTATATTAGCCTCTTCTTCTCCTCTAAAGGGTATAACTACTCTTACTATCACAAACCAACAACTTAAACAGACAAATAGTTTTGCATCTACAATCAACCTAGTTATAAATGGTACAAAAGAGATAAGGATACAAAATCCCTCATATTTTGGTGCTGCTTATCTTCAAGATAAGTTTATATATGGGCAGTTTAAAGATACACAAGATGCACTTAAAAATGTTCTTGGTCAGCTTTTATGTTCAGAAGATGAATTTGAATTTGATGAACTCTCCTCTTTTCACTTTATGATAGGTATGCCCTATTTTGAAGAGATGATAGATGTCGGTAGTGGTGTTAATATAAAACATATACTAAATGCAAATAGACATATATCATATAAACTTGAATTATCTAACGGCTCTATATTAGTAGGTCATAAACTTGATAGAGATACAAATCTATTTTTACATAAGTTAAATGTATCTCAAAACTCTCTTATACTCCCATACAAAAGTATGATTATAGACAATAAAGCCCTCACACTTGACCCCAAATATTATCTTGCACTATCTCTTCCTCTACTTACTATGAGAGATTTTATGAAGATATCAAAGACTCCCAAAAAAATAATTAGAGATATTAAAAAAGCATACAATTAGCTTTTTAACTTTATTTAGATAAAATTCATACCAATTATTATATATTAAAGGATTGTAGTGGAAGTTGCAGTAAATAGAGTAGATGATGCGAATGTAATACTAAGTGGGAAACTAGATAATAGTGCTATTGCCAAAAAAGTAGATAATTTAGCTATCAAAGCAGGTAAAACGCTAAGAGTAGATGGTTTTAGAAAAGGTAAAGTACCTCCACATGTTGTGAAGCAACTTCACGGTGAGAGCCTTCAAAGTGATGCTGAGTCACATCTCCTTACAGCTATGATAGACAGAGGTTTAGTAAATGCTGATATATCCAAAGATGATGTATTGGGTGAACCAACATTTAATAAATTTGATAAAAAAGATGATGGTATAGACGTAGAGATAGCTGTTTCAGTTAAACCTAAATTTGAAGCAGAGGGATATTTGAATATTCTTTCTGATTTTGAGATTCCTACAGTATCTGAAGATGAAATAGCACAGAGATTATCTGAAATTGCTAAAGAAAAGGGTACATTTGTAGCAATTGAAGAGAGTAGAGCTGTAGAGAATGGTGATGTAACAGTTATCGACTTTGAGGGCTTTATTGATGGTGAGCCTTTTGAGGGTGGTAACGCTGAGAATTTTGGACTTATAATTGGTAGTGGAGAGTTTATAGCTGGATTTGAAGAGCAAATTATCGGTATGATAGTTGGTCAAGAGAAAACAGTTACTGTAACATTCCCAGAAGAGTATCAAGCCAAAAACTTAGCTGGGAAAGAGAGTAAGTTTGAAGTCAAACTACACGAAATTCAGAAAAAAGTAGAAGCACCACTTGATGATGCTTTAGCCATTGAAATACTCCAAGATGAAGAGAATGCATCACTAGAAGTATTAAAAGAGAGAATAAAAACTCAAATTGAATCATCTAAACTATCTCAACTATATAATGATAAGCTAAAGCCAAAAGTGATGGAACTACTTATAGCTAAATTTGATTTTGCTCTACCTAAAAATATAGTAGAGCAAGAGATAGATGTAAAAATAAAAGCAAAAGAGATGACTCCTGAAGAACTAGCTTCTTATAAAGATAACAATGAGAAGATAGCAGAGCTTAGAGAAGAAGTAAGAGAAGAGGCAGAAAATAGCGTTAAGATTACATTTATAGTCGCTGATTTAGCCAAAAAAGAGGGTATAAGCATAGATGACCAAGAGGTCTCACAAGCTCTATATTATGAAGCGATGATGAGTCAGCAAGACCCACAAGAAGTTATCAAATATTACCAAGATAATAATCTCCTCCCAGCGATCAAAATGGGTATGATGGAAGATAAATTATTTGGTAAAATATTAGGACTTGAAAAATAGTAAATAAAGGTAAAAAATGAGTTATATTCCTTATGTTGTAGAGCAAACTGGTAGAGGTGAGAGGTCGTATGACATATATTCTCGTCTTCTAAAAGATAGAATAATAATGCTAAGTGGCGAAGTAAATGACCAAGTAGCATCAAGTATAGTAGCACAGCTTCTTTTCCTTGAAGCACAAGACCCTGATAAAGATATATACTTCTATATCAACTCTCCTGGTGGCGTTATCACATCAGGATTGTCTATATTTGATACGATGAACTATATCAAACCTGATATTGTAACTATCTGTATAGGTCAAGCAGCGTCTATGGGTGCATTTTTGTTAGCATCTGGCACAAAAGGTAAGAGATATGCCCTACCAAATGCTAGAATTATGATACATCAACCATCAGGTGGAGCTCAAGGGCAATCAACTGATATTCAGATACAAGCCCAAGAGATACAGAGACTCAAAGACACTCTAAATACTATCTTAGCTAGTCAAACAGGCAAAACAGCCAAAAGATTGGAAAAAGATACAGAGAGAGATAATTTTATGTCATCAGAAGAGGCTCTTGAATATGGACTCATAGATAAAGTCCTTACACAAAGTTTTGTATAGGTTTATATAATGATAAGAGAAATATTAATCTACCCAGACAAAAGACTCAAACTAATCTCAAAAGAGGTCACCTCTTTTGATGGTGTATTACATAATCTACTTGATGATATGTATGAGACTATGTGTGCTAGTAATGGTGTAGGATTGGCTGCTATTCAAGTGGGTGCAGAGAAGAGAGTGCTTATCATAAATATTCCTATAGAAGTAGGAGAGGGTGAACACGACCAACCTAAAGAAAATACATTAGAGATAATTAACCCTATAATAGTAGAAAAAAATGGTTTAGAATTATTTCAAGAGGGTTGTTTATCAATCCCAGGAGTATATGAAGAGATAGAGAGAGCCAAATCAATCAAACTAGAGTATGAAGATAGATTTGGAACTAAACATATTATAGAAGATGAAAACTTTTTATCTATAGCTATACAGCACGAGATAGACCATTTAGATGGTAAAGTGTTTATAGAAAAACTCTCATATATCAGACGCAAAAAGTTTGAAAAAGAGTGGAAGAAGAGACTTAAAGAAGAGTAGGGGTTATAAATGCTATATTCCACAATTGTATTGTGGAATATTATATCCAAAAATATTTGTTAGGACTTTGTTAATCCATCTTTTTATTAACGCATAAAATGTTACAATCATCTTCACTTTTAGAATCAATTAAAGGTTTAATCTTAATCCAAGATATGAGGCATATATGTTTAACAAAAAAAATATCCTAATTACAGGTGGTACAGGTAGTTTTGGAAAGAAATATACAGAGATAATTTTATCACAATATAAACCCAATAAAATAATAATATTTAGTAGAGATGAACTTAAACAGTACGAGATGGCACAAACCTTTAAGGATAATTGTATGAGATACTTTATAGGTGATGTTCGGGATGCTTCTAGGCTTGATGAAGCTATGCAAGATGTAGATTTTGTAATCCATGCAGCAGCATTAAAGCATGTACCAGTAGCTGAATATAATCCAATAGAGTGTATCAAGACCAATATTGATGGGGCTCAAAATGTGATTACGGCAGCAATTAAAAATGAAGTCGAAAAAGTCATAGCCCTTTCTACGGATAAAGCCTCATCACCGATTAATCTTTATGGTGCGACTAAATTAGCAAGTGATAAACTTTTTGTTGCTGCGAATAATATGGTAGGCAAAAGAAAAACACGCTTTGCCGTGGTACGCTATGGTAATGTCGTTGGTTCTCGTGGTTCGGTGGTTCCCTTTTTTCAAAAACTTATAGATGAAGGTGCAACAGAGTTACCTCTTACCGATGAAAAAATGACACGATTTTTAATCACTCTTGAAGATGGTGTTAATTTTGTATTAAATGATTTTAAAAGAATGCATGGAGGAGAGATATTTATACCCAAAATAGCCTCTATGAAGATGACTGATTTGGCACTCTCTCTTGCTCCAAACTTACCTCACAAAATAATAGGTATAAGAGCTGGTGAGAAGATGCATGAGGTGATGATAACAGCCGATGATAGAGTTGTGGAATTTGACGATTATTATGTGATTACACCAACTATACAGTTTAATCATCTGGTTGATTATAATAAAAATGCTCTAGGGGAAGAGGGAAAAAATATAGGAATAGGATTTGAGTATAATTCACTTAATAACATAGAGTGGCTAACCAATGAGCAGTTTTTAGAGATGGTAAGGAACTCTTAAATGTACTTTATTCCTTATGGTAAGCAGTTCATAGAAGAGGATGATATAGATGCAGTAGTTCAGACTTTAAAATCAGACTTTCTCACCACTGGACCCAAAGTAAGAGAGTTTGAAAAAGCTATTGCTTCTTATTGTGGAGCAAAGTATTGTGTAGCTGTAGCCAATGGTACAGCAGGACTTCATTTAGCTTCTATGTGTCTGCTTCAAAAAGGTGATAAAGTCTTAACGACTCCAAACTCTTTTTTAGCCACTTCAAATAGTATCCTCTATGTAGGAGCAGAACCAATATTTATAGATATAGCCAAAGATGGAAATATAGATTTAGATTTATGTGAAGCGAAACTCAAAAAGGACTCTTCTATAAATGCTATTTATGCCGTATCATTTAGTGGAAATATGCTCAACCAAGAGAAGCTAAAATATCTAAAAGCAACATATAATATAAAGATACTAGAAGACAATGCCCACGCAATAGGTGCAGTGTCTAATGGCATAAAAGCAGGGAGTTGTACCCATAGTGATATATCTATTTTCTCTTTTCATCCAGTTAAACATATCACCACGGGAGAGGGTGGAGCTATCACGACTAACTCCAAAGATATATATGAAAAATTACTTATGCTAAGAGGTCACGGAATGGTCAAGACTCCTGATATGAAGCCATGGGAGTATGAGATGAGAGAGTTGGGATTTAATTATAGAATTACCGATATTCAATGTGCATTGGGCATATCTCAACTCTCTAAGCTAGATAGTTTTATAGATAGAAGAGTAGAGATAGCCAAAAGATATGATATAGTATTTAAAGATACTATAGTAAGACCTCTTTATACTTATGATGGCAAATCCTCTTATCATCTCTATGTAGTGCAAGTAGATTTTACAAAGTTAAATATTTCTAAGGTAGATTTATTCAATAAATTAAGAGAAAAAAATATAGGTATTCAACTTCATTATATGCCAATAAATAAGCAACCATATTATAAAGGCTTAGGTTATGGAGATGAGAGTACGCCAGTGATGGATAGATATTATGAAGAGTGTTTTTCTCTTCCTATGTATCCCAAGATGAGTGATGATGAGCAAGAGTATGTTATTAAAAGTTTATTTGAGAGTTTAAAATAGATGAATAGTAAAAAAAATTCTATAGCCATTATTCCTGCAAGAGGTGGAAGCAAAAGAATACCTAGAAAAAATATCAAAGATTTTTTTGGAAAACCACTTATTGCCTATAGTATAGAAGTAGCATTAGCATCAAAGCTTTTTGCCAAAGTAATTGTAAGCACAGATGATGAAGAGATAGCATCTATTGCACAAGAGTATGGAGCAGAAGTACCATTTATACGTCCAAAAGAGCTAAGTGATGATTTCACAGGTACGGTTGATGTGGTCAATCATACTATAGAGTATTTGGAATCTATAGATGAGTATTATGAGTATATATGCACGATATATGCTACCTCTCCTCTTTTGCAAGTAGAGTATTTAGTAGAGGGATATAAGAAGCTTCAAGATAGTAATGCTATCAATGCTTTTTCTGCTACCACTATGCCTTTTCCTATTCAGAGAACTTTTAAATTAGATAACAATGGTAGATGTGAGATGTTTACTCCCGAACACTATACAGCAAGAAGCCAAGATTTGGAAGAGGCATATCAAGACGCTGGACAGTTTTATTGGAGTAAGCAGGGTAAAAAATCTAATGATATAATGTTTGGTAGAGATAGTATCCCTATTATTTTGCCTCGCTATTTGGTGCAGGATATCGATACTATAGAGGATTGGAAGAGGGCTGAGGTGATGTATAGAGTGCTAGAGGAACAAAAATGATTGAGACTAATAGATTTGGAGATGGTGGAGCATTTAGGCTCTGGTATGAATAGAATATTAAGTTTTTATAAAGAAGATGTTTTTCTCTTTTATGATGATTTTTAAAAAATGATTCTTATCTCAAATTATGATGAGATAGATGATGGCTAAATAGGTGGCTCAATAGAATTGACACCAAGACAGCAAGAGATAATAAAAGATAATAATAAAATTGCTTATAGAAATTTAGCAAAATAGTTAAGAAGCATCTTAATAGTTTAAAAGAGAAAGGTATATTAAAAAGAATAAATGGAACTCGTGGATATTGGAAGGTTTTAGATGAAAAATAAAAATATACTTTTTAGAGCCGATTTAGTATTAATGATTTACAAAACTTACAAAAGAAGATATAATAAAGGTATAAGGCTATCCAAAACATTAAATCCTACACATTAAATACTTAACCTACCTTACCAGACTAACTCTACAATCCAAATAAGTATGGTTTTATACTTTTGATAG
>JASFZJ010000039.1:0-8678 GCA_045267865.1 Sulfurovum sp.
GATGGTGCTTGATGTTACAAAACCAGAGAGTATTGCTTCTGTGATAGATAGAGTATTAGAGATAGAAGGACATATAGATGTATGGTTCAATAATGCAGGATATGGACAAATATCTACAATAGAAGATTTGCCTACAGATGTACTTAGAGAACAATTTGAGACTAATGTATTTGGACTTCATGAGTGTACTAGACAGATTGTATCAGTAATGAAAAAGCAGGGTTATTATGGTAAGATAATCCAACATAGCTCTGTACTAGGAATAGTATCTATGTTTGGTAGAGGTGCATATAATGCTAGTAAATACGCTGTTGAGGGTCTAACAGATACTTTGAGATTAGAACTAAATAATACAAATATATACCCAGTAATTTTGAATACAGGTCCAATTACAAGTAATTTCCGAGAGACAGCTATAGAGATGCTCAAAAAGAATATAGATATAGAACACTCTAAGTATAAAACTAGATACAAGAAAAATATAAATCAAACTAAGAGTGAAGTTCCTTTTAATGAACCTCCATCAGCAGTAGCTCATAAGATACACCAAATTATATTAGCAGAAGTTCCAAAACCTAGATACTATATCACCAAAGCTACATATATATTGGGATATTTGAAGCGATTTATTAGTACAACAAGATTAGATAATATTTTGAAGAGAGTTGGGTAATATTTTTATCTTACTTTATGATAATAAGTGGAGGTATTTTAGAATTTTTACTATTTTTGGGTATAATAATTAAAAATAATAAGGGTTTGCTATGTGTAATTTTAATGCGTTAAGTATCGAGGAGAAGAGTCTCTATCATAAGAATATACTTAAATGTGCTAATAGTTTTGGGGGAAAGAATTTTTTTCTTCATCTCATTGAAGCTATTCGTGAGACAAAGCCCCATCCAATTGTATCAGCTGATAGTAGATTTGAGATGGAGTTAGGTGTTATCAAATGGAATAAAGTGATATTTAATGATAAACTTCAACTTCTATTAAAAGCACGAATTAAAGAGAGTGAACAAGATAATTTTTTGCCAAATGTGGGAGATAAAAACTACAAAAAAATACTCAATATTGTACGAACTCTCAAACCTATTGTATTTCAAGTGACACCTAATGATATGAGTCAAGGTAATTCATTTTTGGTACAGCCTTTTGATATAATAGATGAAAATATAACAAAGCTTAATCCAATATTTGATGCTCTCTTTTTCTGTTCTGTTGATAATATCAAAAAAGCTCTAAATTATGAAGATAAGGGGTAGAAGATGCAAAATGGGATAAATACAAGAGGACAAAAACGAGTAGATATAAAGTATGGTCTCGATGTAGGAGTCGTACTCAAAGAAGACCAATCTAGTGGTAGATTAACTTATGGTAAGGTACAGAAGATACTTACAAACTCAACTAACCATCCACACGGTATCAAAGTCCGTCTCAATACAGGAGAGGTGGGCAGAGTAAAAGAGATTTTATGAAAAAGTTTATACTTTTTTTTGAGGCTCTTATCCTCATAATGATACCCATTAGTTACAATTTTATCCCTCTTAATGCAGGAAATAAAGTATTTTATCTCCCTTCTTCCAAAAGCAGTGTAATCATAGAAACGCTTCAACAAAATAACTATAATCTCTCATGGATAGACAAAATTGTAATAAGCCTCAATAAACAGCCGACAAAAGGTTGGTATGATATAAATATCTCCAAAGATGGACGATTTGAGTTTTTTTATAAACTACATGAACAGAGGACAAAAGATACTATAGATATCGTGATATTTGCAGGAGAGACCAAGGAGGAGCTTATCACTAGACTCTGTAAAGATATGTCTTTAAATAAGATAAAATCTCTCAAATGTTATAGCACTCTTGCACAATTTAAAGAGGGAGATATATTAGCAGGGAAATATACCTTAGCCAAGAAAGCTGATGAGAATAGTACGATAGCTTATATATTTGCCAAATCCAAAGAGAGAATTAATAAACTTGCCCAAAAGTACCC
Source organism: Sulfurovum sp. (assembly GCA_045267865.1). Classification (GTDB taxonomy): domain Bacteria; phylum Campylobacterota; class Campylobacteria; order Campylobacterales; family Sulfurovaceae; genus Sulfurovum. Next base: position 1,999 of record JASFZJ010000039.1, read on the forward strand.
CAATATATTTGCAAAAAAGAAAAAAATCAAAGATATATATACCATAGCATCTATAATTCAAAAAGAGACTTATCATAAAGAAGAGATGCCTATAATTGCCTCTGTGATATATAATAGATTAGATAAAAATATGAAATTACAGATGGATGGAACATTGAATTATGGTAAATATTCTCACCAAATCATTACCCCTGAGAGGATAAGAAACGATAAAAGTCACTACAATACATACAAATATAAAGGACTTCCACCTCATCCTATTAGTACGGTTAGCATTGAAGCCCTACAGTCTGCTATCACTCCTGCAAAAAGTAACTATCTCTATTTTATGCTTAACAAAAATGGCAAACACAATTTTGTATCTACCTATAAAGCACATACCAAAAATGTAAAAATATTTAAAGCAAGAAAAAGAGTTAAAAAACTAAACAAACCACTTAAACTAAATTTAGGTAGAATAAAAATAAATTGGGCTAAGATAGGGATATAAAAAGTCAAGTAAAATTATCAAAATAACTCTTTAATAGTCGGTGAGGTGGAGTATTGTCTATTATTTTCATTTTTTATATTTATCTTTAATATAATTTTGCCAAGCACTATCCTCTAGCCTCTTAGAGATTTACTCTTTTTTATAGAAGGGTTCTCTACTCTATAACTTGTAGGGATATTTATAGTAATATTGGTATATTGTGGTCGTATCATACTCTATCCTTTAGTAACTTTCTACTATTTTAACATTATTACTCTTCAACTATATTAGCTACTCCATTCTATACTAACTTATGTTACAGATAAACTAGCCAAACATCAAGAGATGCAAGGCTAATAGAAGATGAGGTATCTACTACGCTTGTTTCTGACCTTTGGCTTGTTGCTCTTTCATCATAGCAATCTCACTCATCATCTGTGTCATACCAACCATTGCTAAGTGATAACCAAATGCACCCATACCAGTTATTTGACCTGCACATACAGGAGCTATAAGAGATTTGTGTCTAAACTCTTCTCTTTTGTAGATATTTGATAAGTGTACTTCAAGAGTAGGGATTTGCACAGCAGAGATAGCATCACGGATAGCGATAGAAGTGTGAGTATAAGCAGCAGGGTTGATAATAATACCATCTGCATCACCGATACACTCTTGGACTTTATCTACTATCTCACCCTCTAAGTTACTTTGAAAAAATTCAATTTCTATCTTGTTTTGGTCTGCAAAAGATTTCATCTGTGAATGAATATCTTCTAATTTCATAGGACCATAGATATTTTGCTCTCTAATTCCTAGCATATTGAGGTTTGGACCTTGTATTACAACTATTTTCATCTTGAACCTTGTTTATTTTATTTGGGTATTATTCTATCTAAATTATTTTAAGGATAGGTACGATGAAGATAATAGTGTGTGACTATGTTTATACTCCTGAAGGCTTCAAAAAGGATTTGGCTGTAGCTTTTGAAAGCGTAATAATAGATATTGATAGCTTTGAGACTATACAGCAAAAATATCCAAATGCCACTATAATAGAGACGGCACCTCACTCTATACTCTATCCAGGATTTATCAATACTCATGTGCATTTGGAGTTTTCTACCAATAAAACAACTCTACAATATGGTGATTTTATGCCGTGGCTAGACTCTGTTATAGCCAATAGAGATGAGCTAATTGGTGCATGTGATAATATTATGATGAGAGACGCTTGTGATGATATGTTGCGTTCAGGAATCACTTCATTTGGAGCAATTTCTAGCTTTGGAAATGAGCTTCAAGTGTGTGAGCAGACTCCTCAAAGGGTTGTGTTTTTTAATGAACTTATTGGCTCTAATATGGCTTATGTAGATATGCTCTTTGGTGACTTCCAAGAGAGATTAAAAGCCTCAAAACAGTGTAGTAAATCTTCTCGTATCACTCCTGCTATAGCGATACATTCGCCTTATTCTGTTCACCCTATCGTACTCCAAAAGGCTGTAAATATTGCCCAAAGTGAGTCTCTTTTGGTATCGGCTCATTTGTTGGAGTCCAAAAGTGAGAGAGAGTGGCTTGAAAATGGTGAGGGTGAATTTAAGACATTTTTTGAAAAATATTTTAATACATCTACACCTGTGACTAATATAGATGAGTTTATTCACGCATTTGATAGCCACCCTACACACTTTACACACTGCGTCCAAGCCACACAAAAAGAGCTTGATTATCTCTCCCTCAAAGGACATAGCATAGCTCACTGTCCTCGTTCCAATCGCTATTTGGGATGTGGGAGACTACCCATAGAAAATCTCTCTATGCCTTTTTCTATCGCTACAGATGGATTGAGTTCTAATGACTCTCTTAATATATTTGATGAGCTACGAGCAGGTCTTATGCTTCATCATCAAGCACCGATGAGAGAACTAGCCAATAGATTTATAAAAGCCGTTACAAGTGATAGTGCTGATATATTAAGGCTAAATTGTGGTAGAATAGATGTCGGTAAGAATGCAGATTTTGCAGTAGTTACTATGAGAGAACAACCCAAACAAGAAGAGGATTTAGCCCTTTGGACGATTTTACACACTAAAGAGGCAACTCAAGTATATATAGAAGGAGAAAAATATGTTTAGAGCAATAGGAAATTTTATTAAATGGATAGGAGACCACTTCAAGGGGATGCTTTTTTTGCTTCTTGTAGTTGTAATATTTATGCCATCATCAGCCACACAAAAAGGCACAGCCAACCTACAAGAGATAAAACTCTTTGGTCCAATTATGAGTGCTGAGAAGATTATCAAAGAGATAGAGAAAGTCCAAAAAAACAAAAATATCAAAGGAGTTTTACTCAATGTAAACTCTCCAGGTGGTTCTGTGCCTCCATCTATCGAGATAGCGTATGCTATAAGAGAACTCAACAAACACAAGCCTGTTATCGCTTATGCTAGTGGGATTATGGCAAGTGGGAGCTATTATGGCTCTATTTATGCAGAGAAAATCATAGCAAATCCAGGGGCGATTATCGGCTCTATCGGTGTGATTATGCAGAGTGCTGATATATCCAAACTGATGGAGACAATAGGTATAAAAACCCAAATAGTCAAACAAGGTCTATACAAAGAGGCAGGAACACCTACACGACAATGGACACCACAAGAGAGAGAAGAGCTAGAGATACTCACAAAAGATGCGTATGAGCTATTTGTCTCTGATGTGAGTGAGGCGAGAGGATTAGATATAAACCGTTCAACAGAGTATGCAGATGCTCATATATTCTCAGCCAAAAGAGCCAAAAGTGTAGGACTTATAGATGATATAGGGATAAAGAGTTATGCAAAGATGGTACTTCAAAAGGAAGCTAATATCACAAAACCTATATGGCAAGAGAAAGATAAGTTTGATAGCTTTATCGAAAAGTTGGAAGCCACAAATATAATGAAGATACAGAATTACTTTTATGGACTTAAGGCATCACTATAAGGAGTAGAGATACATGATATTGGAATAAAATAGGGAAGTGGTTTAAGCATCAGCTAGGACTGAAAGTCCATTATAGCATCCTATTTGTGTAGAGTTTTCAACTCTTCATCTATCTCTTGTTAAATAATAATCAATCTAGGCACAATGCTAGATAAAAATTATACTCTCAACTCTATTTTGATATAATATTTTCAAAAATTTTAAATGTCGGAGTAGTTTATGAAGATACATTTTATAGGTATTGGTGGTATTGGTCTCTCTGCGTTGGCTAAGTTTCTCTTTAATGATGGTCACAAGATTTCAGGTAGTGATATAAAACAGACGGAAATAACCAACGATTTGGCTACTAATTTTAATTCAAAAATCACTATACCTCATCATCAAGATGCAGTTGAGGGTGTGGATAGAGTTATCTATTCTGCTGCTGTGCGACCCAATAACCCAGAGTATCAAAGAGCCAAGGAATTAGGGATTGAACTTCTCTCACGCAAAGAGGCTCTTAAATCTATTTTGGGTCATAAAGAGGTCTTTGCAGTAGGTGGAGCTCATGGCAAAAGTACCACTTCTGCTATGTTTAGCTCTATCCTCCCCAAATCAAATGCTCTTATTGGTGCGATTAGCAAAGAGTTTGGCTCAAATGTGCGAAATTATCCCAATAATAGAGTAGTATTTGAAGCAGATGAGAGTGATGAGAGTTTTCTTAATTCAAACCCTTATCTAGCAATTGTCACCAATGTAGAGCCTGAACACATGGAGTATTATGAGTATGATGAGGAGAGATTTTATAACGCTTATCGTAATTTTTTGGACTTAGCTCAAATCCGTGTGATAAATGCAGAAGATGAGTTTTTGGCTTCACTAGATATGGAGAGTATCAAGCTATATCCATCAAAAGATATAATAAATATAGATTTTGTATTAGTAGAAGGTGAGCCTCATACCAAATTTGAGCTTTTAGATTTGGGTGCTTTTGAGGTATTTGGTTTTGGTAACCATATAGCACTTGATGCAAGTTTAGCTATATTGGGTGCATTGGAGTTAGGTGAAGATATAGAAGATATACGAGCTAATCTACTCAACTATAAAGGTATCAAAAAGCGTTTTGATATAGTTCAAAATGACTCTAATTGTGTGGTAATAGATGATTATGGTCACCACCCAACAGAGATAAAAGTAACAATGGAATCACTTCAAGCATACAAAAAATTGCGTAACTTCAACGAGCTCAATATAATATGGCAACCTCACAAATATAGCCGAACAATGGATAATCTTCAAGCTTTTGTAGAGTGTTTTGATGGTGTAGATGAGCTTGTGATACTACCAATATGGAGTGCAGGAGAGATAGAGATGGATATAGACCTCAAAGGGGCTTTTAGTAGGCATAAACTTCTTATGGCTGATAGTGTTACCAAAGAGGATGAGATAGTCAAAGTCTATAAAGATGGTCACATCATACGAGAGTATAACGAGGGGCTAATCACAGCATTTGGTGCAGGAGATATAACTTATCAAATACGAGGTGAGAAGCATTAATATAGGTTTTAACACAATCTTGACATAGATACTTTACTGTTTGTCTAAAAAGTTGTAAAATAATAATGACATATCACTACAATAAAAAATGAGATAAACTATATAAAAGTTTTAGCTATATCGTATATTATAAAATACAATGATGATGAGATAGTATAAGAGGGTATATAAAAGTCTAAAAATGATAAAATATTTGATTATAAAAAAAGGATAAACCAAATGGGACTATCTATATCAGCAGAACAAAAAACAATTATAAAAATTTTTAAGATAGAAGAACAATATATTATTCCTGCTTATCAAAGACCATACTCGTGGGAATATGATGAGTGCTTTACACTTTATAATGATATTATGGAGGCTTTTCATGATGAAAGTGAAGATTATTTTATTGGTAATATTGTGATTGCAAAGAGTAATACTATTAAAGATAAGTTAGAAGTTATAGATGGACAACAGAGATTAACAACTCTATTACTTTTGATTAAGGTTCTTTCTATTTTTTCACCTGAACATAAAGCACTAAAAGATTGTTTAGAGATAGAAGATTGGGAAAGTGATGAAACTTTTCCTAGAATAGAGTCAGAGATTTTTGAATCTGATGATAAAAAAAGTTTAGAAGAAGTTATACTGTTTACACAAGAGAATCTTGAAGAGTTATTAAGAAAGTGTAGTAAAAATGGGAAATTTATAGAGAAAAAATGTGCTAATAGATTTGTAAAAAATATAATGTTCTTTTATAATTGGATAAAATTTTATAGTGAGAAGCACGATTTGAAAGATTTTATTAGATATTTATTAACCCAAGTTTATCTCTTGCCTATAGAGTTAGGTGGAAGAACTCCAGAAGAGGCAAGAGATAAAGCATTAAAAATCTTTGAAACACTCAATAATAGAGGTAAAGAATTATCTAATGCTGATATTTTTAAGGCAAAGCTTTATGATAAAGCAAACAAGATAAACGAAGCAAAAACTTTTATTGATGGTTGGACAAATCTAAAGAGCAGTTGTGATTTACAAGGAGTTAAGCTAGATGATGTTTTTAGATACTATTCTCATGTGATTAGAGGAGAAAATCAAAAAACAAGCAGTGAAATAAACCTAAGATATTTTTTTACAAGGTTAGATTACTCACCGTTTAATCATAAAAATTATAAAGAGATTTTAGCTGACTTGTTTAATATTGTTGAGGTTATTGAATTTATTAATGAAGAGAAACAAAAAAGTAGTAAATTAGCGAAGTGGCTACAACTTATTGAACTCTATACTAATCAATATCCTAAAATGTTAGTAGTTGTTTATCTATTTAGACAAGGGTATGATGAAAAAAAATTAGAGATTTTTCTAAAAAAAGTGGTTCGCTATGCTTATTATAAAGGTTCTACTACAACCATTAAATTTGAAATATATAATATGATTAGAGATATATCTTTAGGTAAAGAGATAGATGAGTATATACAAGAGAATATAAAATTAGAAGAGTTTGATTATCTTGGTAGACTCAAAAACGGTTATGCTCTATTGAGCTTTTATGCTAGAGAAGATAATTCCATTGGTAATTATTCTATAGATAGGCTAATTACATATTTGGATAAAAATTTATCTAAAAAAGGGTGGAGCAGAGAAGATATTAAAAAAACAAGTAATAGTTTAGGAAATTTTATTATTTTGGATGAGATCCTGAAAGGAACCAACT
>JASFZJ010000040.1:0-22499 GCA_045267865.1 Sulfurovum sp.
ATAACTTCATTCTCTTGATTAGGAGCATCCATTATCTGTAGCACTTTTGCCTCTATCTTGAAATTATATCCATTCTCTTGATGATATACAATACCTGCTCCACCTTGAAGAAATACCTTGTCTTCAAAGACATGATTAATCTCACCTGCCACATACTCATATCCAACTCCACCTAGTATATAGGGTGAGAGTACATTATCAGGTATAAACTCATAAACTCCATTAAGAGAGCCTTTATATAAGTTTTTTATATTACTATATCCTGATATATTTACATAATCAAAATCCAATCTAGGCTTAATTGGAAAATTACTAAATGAATTAAATTGATAATTTAAACCTACACTAAAACTAGAGAGGTCAATAGTATCTTCATTGTAAATAGAAGTAAGTCCTATATTCATACCTACTTCATCCTCTGTTTGTTGAGCAAAACTATTTGTTAGTCCTAATAGTGCCACTCCTGTAATAATCATCAATAATTTTTTCATTGAATTCACTCCTTTTAACTATTTTTTCTAACTTGTTTAATAGTTTACACTAATTAATATTAAAATATATGTAGTTTAGACTAATTAATATGAAAATATATGGAATAATCTAAAATTACATAAAATAATGTAATACTTCACATATTATTAAATTTTGATTAAGGAGTATTGTTTTGAAAATAATAAAAGTTATTTTAATTTGGAGCATTATGTTTATAACTATAGTGGAGTCATCTGTATTTATAAAGTTGGGTAGTTATAGCAATAGAGCTAATTTGGCTAAACAGATATCTAATCTAGGATATGGTCTAAGTGATACAGCTTATATATTGGAGGAGAGTGATATGTTCAAGGCTTACTCTTCTGAATTTAATACAAGAGAGGAAGCTTTAGATAAATTGAGGATTTATCAAGAGGTATTTCCCGATGCTTATATAATGGAGTCAAAAAATGTATCTAATCTAGCCAAAAGTAATATATATATAAAACCACCCCTATATAAAGAGCTTATAGAGAGAGAAAAGACAAATATAGTAAAAGCAGATATTATAAAAAAACATATTATCTATGAAAGAGAGATAGAGAACCCACCTAAGCTCAAAAAAAATATAGCTCTAATAGGAGTTGAACACTCTGATGAAATTATGACTCCTATATCAAAAGATGAAGAAGATTTATCTCTATATACTGTAATTCAAGATAATAAATTTTATATATGTCCTTATGTTATAAAAACTTCAGCTCAAAAGATACTAATAGAGGTTAATTTTACAGAAGATAGCATAGTCAAATATAGAACTATTATAGGTAAAATACCATCTATGTCTATTCCCTATATTATACGAGGAGAGAAGTTATATTTCACTAGAGGAGAGAGAGTAAATCCTTATCAATATACTGTATTGGATAAAAAACTTTTTGATTATTACATAGTATCGCAGTGGTCAAAAGGGAAAAGAATAAGTCGTATGCGATACTATATTAAAGAAGAAAATGCAAAATCATATCTAAACTCTTTACAGTTTTAGATATGAGTCTCTACTTTTAGTTCTCATACACTCCTATATCTACACCATTACCTTGTGATTTTGTAGCTCCAGAGAGGTCTTTATTAAATCATGAACTAAATGATTTTGCCACTACTCCTAAGATAGTTAAATCTGTATTATCCTCTCAACTTAATCTGCTCCAACTCCCAATACTCCATCTCAAAACTATCAGATATAGAGATACTCTCATATCCTCCCAATTTATCTGCTCTTAATACAGCTATCATTGTATGTTCTATAATATCGTTTAATATATTAACCTCTTTCTCATTTTTACCAAATAGTGCTACTCCTACACCTTTTATAATGGCATAGTTTGGAGTAGGTTTGAGTGCTATTTCATCTTTAGCATAAATCTTAAAATATCTCTTATACTCATCTATATAATCATTAAGAGAAGCTACTATATCCTCATTATCTATAATAAGTGGTACTCTTTTGGTTCGTATAATATGTTCAGGAGTTAATACTCCTCTTGTGGCAAACTCTCTTAAATTTGGTTGTGATGCGTAGAGTTTGGCTAGAGTTGAGGTATTGATTTTGATAATTGTCTCAAAACCTTTGGCATCAGTTATAAGTCTATTTAGTTCTGTACTATCATACTCTGTAGAGCTAAAATCATCATCTATATCAAGGGGTGCATGGTCATCTAAAAACTGCTCTGCTCTGCTTACTGCTTCTATCATCTTTTGGTATGATTTTTTGGCATCATTATCAAAGGTAAAGATACCGTGATTGTGTAAGATAATCCCCTCACAATGCTCCCAATCATACCACTGTGTCATCTCATAAATTCTTTGAGCTAATAAAAACCCTGGCATTACATAAGGGACGATTAAAAAGTTTGAGAAGAGGCTTTTGATATGAGCTTTGCCATTTTCACTATTTGATATAGTTACTATCGCATCTGCGTGAGTATGATCAACTACTTTAAATGGAATTAGAGCGTGAAGTATCGCTTCAACAGATGGATTGGGTGCATTGGAGTTTATCATAGCTTCCTTTTGTGAAGCTACCATATCTATATCACTTAGTTTCTCTAGCTTTGCCATATCCAAAAGAGATTGAAGTTTTACAGGAGCAAAACCCTCTTCTTGGATAGAGACCAAATCCCAACCACTCCCTTTGACAAAGAGTATATCTTCGCCATCAACTTCACTTTTGATAGAGGTATTTCCTCCACCGTGAAGCACCAATTTATCACTTCTACCCAAAAGATTAGAGCTATAGACTCTTAGAGCCAAATCACTGTTACAACTATTTGCTATATTATCATTCCATAAACTTCTCACAAATTAGCCTAATATCTCTAGTTCATCACTATATTTATGCTCACAATATGGCTCATAACTAGTTTTATATATCTTATAATGCTCTGTTGCCTTGTGACCATCAAGTGACTTCTCATCAGCCCAACTCTCTACAGCCATAAATTTATTTGGATTATTTTCATAGATAAATATATCATAAAAGATACATCCCTCTTCTATTTTGCTTGGAGCTACCATAGCTATTAGAAGCTCTTTCATCTTATCAGCACAGCCCTCTTTGGCTATAAATGTTACTCTTTTTGTTATTGTCATAGTTGTTCCTTTTAAAGATATTAGAATAGTATTAATTTATTTAAATAGATGATAGAGTGGTCGGCTGAAGCCAACCATACTTAACGTAGTGTAGTTTTTGAGATATATGCGTCTCTAAAGATTTTGCGATATGCTGGTAAGATTTTTTTGAGGAGTCTTTTGTTTTTGGTTGGGAGAGTATGGACATAGATTTTACGACCTCTCTTATATGTTCTAACTGTCTTTTTAAGTGCAGATGGGAATTTTTTCATAGCTTTTTTGTAGTTTGAGCTATATTTGAAAACAGCTACTCTTACGGTATAATAAGGTGCTGAAAAGAGAAGAGCAGATAGAAGTATCAATAGTGTTAATGGACGAAACATAGTAGAAGCCTTTTTTAAAGCTATTATAGTATAAAAATAATAATTTGTAAATGATTTTTTGGTTTTTAATATCTATTTGTAGTTGGTGGTGACCCCACGGAGACTCGAACTCCGGTAACATGGATGAAAACCATGGATCCTAACCGCTAGACGATGGGGCCAACAATAGAAAGTTAAGTTATAAAGGTGGTGACCCCACGGAGACTCGAACTCCGGTAACATGGATGAAAACCATGGATCCTAACCGCTAGACGATGGGGCCACATATAACTTGTGGAGAGGATTATATAGATAAGATGCTTAAAATTCTCTTAATTAGAGTATAATTAAAGTAAAAAAGGAAAAAAATGTATTTTAAACGATTTATAATGGCTATATTAGCTGTTTTGTTATTGAGTAGTTGTGGACATAGAGAGTATGTGGAGCAAAATTCTGCACTTATTGTCTTTAAAACTCCTACTTTTAAATATGCTGATATGGGATTTATCTATAAAGGTGCTTCTTCTACAAAAGTAGAGATATATAGTAGTGGTAAGAGTATGATGACCCTAAAAATATCTAAAGGAAGTATCTGTATGAGTCTTTTGAAGTGTTTAACAGCACAAGGCTTTAATAATCAGGTTCTCTCTCATTATTATCCTAAAGATACTCTTTGGAGTATATTTAGAGGCAAACCTATATTTGGAGGTCTATCTTTGAAGCGTATTCGTAACGGCTTTACACAAAATATAGACAAAGATGGAGAATATAATATCTCTTATAGTGTTTTATATAATGAGACAATTTTTCGTGATACAATCAATAATATTTTGATAAAGATAAAAAAGGTTAATTAATGGCAAAATTTGTAGGTGCACATGTGAGTGCGAGTGGTGGAGTGGATAACGCTCCACTTAACGCGATGAAGATAGGGGCAAAGGCTTTTGCACTCTTTACCAAAAATCAACGGCAGTGGGTAGCCAAACCATTGGAGATGAAGATTATAGATAGCTTTCAAAAAAATCTTGAACTCTCAGGTATATTGCCAAAACATATTTTACCTCACGACTCTTACCTCATCAACTTAGGTCACCCAGAAGTAGAGAAGCTAGAGAAATCACGAGATGCTTTTGTGGATGAGATAGAGAGGTGTCATCAGTTGGGACTTGATAGACTCAATTTTCACCCAGGTTCACATCTAACTAAAATAGCTAAAAAAGACCCTGAGTATAGTGATAAGCTTATAAGTGCCGAATTAGGCTGTCTTGATGTGATAGGAGAGTCTCTTAATAGGGCTATTGAGCTAACTAAAGATATGGATATAAAGCTTGTCATTGAGAATACAGCAGGACAAGGGAGTAATCTAGGTTATAAGTTTGAACATCTAGCTCATATTATAGATATAGTAGAAGATAAGAGTCGTGTGGGAGTATGCCTTGATACTTGTCATACCTTTACAAGTGGATATGATTTACGCACAAGAGAGGCTTATGATGAGACTATGGGACAATTTGCGTCTATTGTGGGGTTTGAATATCTTATGGGAATGCACATCAATGACTCTAAGCCAAAGCTAGGTTCAAAGGTAGATAGACACCAATCATTGGGTCAAGGTGAGATAGGTTGGGATGCTTTTAGATTTATTATGAATGATAAGAGGATAGACGATATTCCACTTATATTAGAGACGATTGATGATACTATCTGGGCAGAAGAGATTAATGCACTATATGATTTGATAGAGGAGTAGATATGTCATACCCATTTAATTCGTTTTATGAGTTTTTGGAAGCTCAAGTAGACAAGAGAGGCTCTAAGACGGCTCTTTTTGTAGATAAAGAGAAAATTAGCTATAGAGATATAAAAAATTATGCAGATAAGTTGGCAGGATTTTTGGCTGATAAAGATGTTAAAGAGGGTGATAAAGTGGCTCTTTTTGTGCGTAACTCTGTAGAGTTTATCTACTCTATCTTTGCTATATCCAAAATCGGTGGAGTTGTTGTGCCTATCAATACATTTCTAAAAGATGAAGAGCTATCATATATATTAGAAGATAGTGGAGCGTCTGTCCTTATCGCCTCACAGATATATGATAAAGTAGTTAATGAGAGTAAAGCTAGTAGTCTATGTAAATTTATAGTGTGGGAGGGTGATGAGAAAGCCAAAGGCAAGAAACCACAAGATAAAAAACATCATCTTCTAACAGATATTATGAGTACGGATAAGTCTGTAGAGAAAAGCAAAAGAGGTCTCGAAGATACGGCTGTAATCTTTTATACATCAGGTACAACAGGCAAACCCAAAGGTGCGATGCTTAGTAATAAAAATATACTCTCAAATACAGAAGCAGGTAAGAGAGTGATTGATGTCTCTCCCAAAGATAGAACTATTGTATTTTTGCCAATGTTCCACTCCTTTACATTTTCTATAGCTGTGCTTATGCCTCTCTATGTGGGTGCGAGTATTGTTATTATCAAGTCACTTCAACCATTTTCTAATGTATTCAGACAGACTCTTATCAAGAGAGTCACTATCTTTATAGGAATACCTAGTGTATATAATGCTCTTGCTAAAGCTAAACTTCCGTGGTATTTTTTATGGTTTAATAGTATTAGAGCTTTTGTATCAGGGGCTGCTGCGTTGCAACCAAAAACACTTGATGCGATGAGTGATAGATTTAAGAGAGCAAAACTGCTAGAGGGGTATGGACTTAGTGAATCAAGTCCTGCTGTATGTATGAATAGACTTAGCAAACAGAAACAAGGCTCTGTGGGTATGGCACTGCATGATTATGAGATGAAAATTGTAGATAGTGAACTCAATGAGGTAGCTCGTGGAAAAGTAGGCGATATAATCCTCAAAGGTGATAATATAATGCAAGGATACCTAAATGCTCCTGATGTTACAGAAGAGACTATCATCAATGGTTGGCTTCTTACAGGTGATATGGGTTATATGGATGATGAAGATTTTTTATATATAGTAGATAGAAAAAAAGACCTTATCATATCCAAGGGGATTAATATCTACCCTAGAGAGATAGAAGAGATGATAGATCTCTTTGAGGGTGTTAGTGTATCAGCAGTGATAGGAATACCTGATGAGAATAGTGGAGAAGCTCCTATAGCGTATATAGAGTTAGAAGAGGGAGTTGAGAGAGTAGATGAGGTAGCACTCAAAAAATATCTAAGGCAACATTTAGCTAACTATAAGATACCTAAACAGATACATACGATAGAAGAACTTCCCAAAAATGCTACAGGTAAGGTATTGAAGAGAGTGCTTAAAGATATATTGAGAAAGAAGTAGATTTAATTAAATGAAGTAGAAAGACAACCTTTGTATAAGTAATATTAAAAAAGGAAAGGAGACTCAAACGGGAAAATAAGAGTATCCATAAAAACTAAAAGTTGCCTAACTAGAAAACCATAAAGGAACAAAAGGGAGGAAAGGGAAAATGCCTTTACCGTTTTCTTAAGTGGAGTATATATATTTATTGTGTATTAATTGTGAAAGTGACAAACTTTATCTTCTAAACTTTATCTTCTAAACTTTATAGTATAATTTTATTCTTATAAAATCAATAATTAAGGATATATAATGGATAAAAGTTTTATGGTATTTATGGCAATTGGTGTTGGTGGTTTATACTATGTCACTAGTGCAGTACAAAATATTCAAGAGGGTGACCCGTCTGTACAGAGTGAAGAGTATAAACAAAAGCATAAATTTGATGAGTATCAAACAGTAGATAGTATAGGTCAAGATATATTAGATGTGACAGATATAACACTAAGTGAACAGATAGAGGCGTGGAATAGTTCTATTTTAAAAGAGGATTTTCTGGCACTATTTCCTGATTTTGAAGAGATGAAACTGTTTATAGAAGAGAGAGTAAGAGGGGATGAAGTAAAAACTCATATTAATAGTGCAATAGAAAAGATAGAATCTGACTTTTTCTCTGGTAAGATAAATGCTGAATCTGCCCAGCGAAAGCTAGGCAAAATTAAGTAGATAGGTTAAATACTATCTACAAGGGTTTATCATATTTTGGGTATTTCCAAATAGATAAACTTCTACTCTTCTATTAAGTGCTTTATTTGAAGCACTGTTATTTGGTACTATAGCATTATCATAAGAACAACCTTTGATAAATGCTCTACCATTTCTAGTAAGTATATTACCAACTCCATCTGCTCTTTTTTGTGATAATCTCTTATTGTATGAATATCCACCAGTATTATCTGTAAATCCTGCAACACCTACAACTGTCTTAGGGTATCTTCTTAGTAGTTGTGCTACTTTTCTTACTTTACTTCTAGCTCTCGATTGTAGTTTCGCTGAACCTGATGCAAACATCATCTTATCTCTAAACATTATCTTCACATATCTATCTGTCTTAGATACGATAAGGTCATTATTTGGGTCTAGTGCTGCTAGTGGGTCATTATTAACACCTGTTCCCAATGCTCTTGCTATTTCATTGGCTTGATTATCCATACTGTAACCAATAGCACCACCGACAACACCACCAACAATACCACCTATAACAGCATTTTTGGTACTTCCATTTTTACCACCTATTAATGCTCCTATCAAAGCACCACCAACGGCACCAACTTTAGTACGGTCATTATTATTATCAGTCACAAGTCCTGGTTGGCTACCACATCCGACAAGCATTAAAAGAGCTACAGTTCCTACAATTATTGATTTTGTTGATTTCATTTTTATCCTTTATTTTTAAATTACATTTTTATTATATCATATAAGAGAGAAAGGATAAAAATATCCTTTTCTCTCTAATACTTACTACTCTTTATTAACTTCTACCACATTGATAGTTCCATCATAAACTTCTATCCTAAATGCTGTCCACCACTCTGATGTTTGTCCTGATGATGGGCTAGGTATAGTGATTGTATGTGTTGTACCATCTATCTCTACTGACATAGTTCCATTAAATGTAACAATATCATTATAGTCATTCACTGCTTGTTTGACTATATATACTCCATTATTATCAATATTAAATGTAGCACTTGTTAAATTAGCATCACCCTTAACTATCTCTCTACCCCCACTATAATCACTCTGTACAAATACAACTGCTACATGAACATTACTATTTGTAGAAGAGAGAGAGACACTTGCTGATTTGTTTATATCTGTTATAGTATGTAGTTTGATACAGTCACTAGAAGCTGTTTTGGTTATATTTGTTGTCGTTGCATCAATAGATATTTTACCAGTAAGAAGATAATTTTTTTCTGTATTATGAGGATTTATAGTATCTCCAACAGGTGTGTATGTATGTGCATATACATTATGACTTAAATTATCTTTTTGCATTTTTAGAGTAAATAGACCACTTGCATCAAAAGTAGTCTTAGAATAATCATTTAAATTATAAGGACTGCTAATTGCAATTTCATTTTTATCTGTGCTAAATTGGGTAGAGCCATCTGCTAATACTACACAGCCTTGAAAAGTTGTAGTAGCTATTAGAAATGTGCCTAAATCATGGCTACTCTGCACAGGGTTAATAGTATAGTAGCTCTCAAAATTAATATTATCCTTAGACGCTGTTACTTTAATAGTATCTATAGTTGAGCGTTTAAAAGATTCATTAATTGTACCATTAATATCCGTATTAGATGAGCCTATATAAGTATTTACCCCATCTTTTACAGAGTATATAGTGACACTTTTTCCAACTATAGGATTATTATCCCCATCAACTACTTTAAAGGTCAAGTTAGCAAATAACTCTGAAGCATTTACATCTATCTTTAAACAAGGACTTATAACTCTTGTCTCACCAGCAGAGAGGGTAATATTATTCTCAGATGAACTCAAATCACCAACTTTAGCAATAAGTGATATATTTGAGTTTGATGGAGCATTGATAAACTCAAACTCTCCTGTGGCATCATTGTTTACTTTATGCTTACTCCATCCTGCACCAGAAATAAATAAATCTGCTATAACTACTCTATTTCCACTTATATCCTCTACACAACCTTTTATAGACGCACCATCAAACTTTCTATCTAAGTTCCATGTACTAAAGTGTGTAACTGTACCAACATAAGTCTTGGTAGTTGCATCGTAGGTAGCCAATCCCTCTTCAACCCAAGTACCTTTAGTTACATTATAATGCCATAAAGGTATAGTAGTAGGTGTCTCTTTGATATTTGTATCCATAGGATATGTGAGTTTCGCTGTTGAACCTGAAGCTAATTTTAGATTATCTCCACTATTACTCTCTAAAGTCACATCAATAAAACCATAAGATTGTAATACTTTTGTATCTCCTGTAGTAGCCTCTTGACCCAAAAAGTCTCCAGGGAAAACCTCTAAGCCATTTCCTGTAGTTACTCTATTATATGTAGCTTTAGCAGTCACTTTACCTGTATAAGTAGTGCCATCAGCAAGTGTATATCCATCTGCTGGTAATTCTATTTTGGCATTTTTTGCCGTTATAGATGCACCACTTGAGGCATCAAAAGAGAATACTGTATCTACTTTAGCTAACTTAATATCTTGAGTAGTAATTTTGCTCTCTTCAACTACCACCAACTTAGAGTTTCTAGCATAGTTATTCAACTCTGCTGTAAGACTTGCACTAACTGATGTAGTGAGTTTTAATGTATATTTACCACTGATATCTGTAGTCGTAGTAGAGCTTCCACTATATAAAGTAACACCTTTAAGTAGCTCACCATTCATATCAGTAACAACTCCTGTTACACCTGAGGTGATTGATTTATCAGGAGAATTATCTCCATCATTAGGAGTAGAGCTACTTCCCCCTCCACAAGCTGTAAACGAAAATAGTAAAAAAGTGCTAAGCACAAATAATGAAAAATATGATTTCATAATAAATCTCCTTATTGATATAGTAAGTAAATATAAATATCTACAAATTAATTAAACTCACTCATTAGCCATACTAGAAAAATTACTTACTAATTTATACTAGTTCATAAGTTTAATTATATCATAAAATATGATAAAGTTTTGAAATCTTGAAGACTCCACAAACTGTTTTATATTTTGATGCATCTAATCCTAATAATAATTATTATAAGTTTTTAGATGAATATATAGATATTAGGCTTCATCATTTTCTATGGAGAGTGTGGCTATGTGTGATTAAGCTTTACAAAGTATAATTGTCTAATTAAAGAGGAAAAATATGATACTAAGCATCGAATCTAGTTGTGATGATAGCTCTATTGCCATCACAGAGATAAAAACCAAAAAACTAATATACCACAAAAAAATATCACAAGAAGCTGAACATTCGCCTTATGGTGGTGTCGTGCCTGAACTTGCTTCACGGCTTCATGCTGTGGCATTGCCTCTGATACTTGAAGAGACAAAGCCCTACTTTGATAAACTCAAAGCTATAGCTGTGACCAATCAACCTGGGCTTGGTGTGACACTTTTGGAGGGTATTGCTATGGCTAAAACTTTGGCTGTGTTACTCGGTATTCCTCTTATCGCTGTACATCATCTCAAGGGACATATCTACTCTCTTTTTATAGAGAAAGAGTCGATTACTCCTCTTTTGGTTTTACTTATCTCTGGTGGGCATACTCAGATTATCCGTGTGGAGAGCTTTGAGAAGATGGAGATTTTGGCTACTAGTATGGATGACTCTGTGGGTGAGAGCTTTGATAAGTGTGCCAAGATGATGGGGTTGGGTTACCCAGGAGGACCAATTGTTGAGGCATTGGCGAAAGAGGGTGATGAGAATAGATTTGATTTACCTGTGCCACTGCGACACTCTCCTCTTATCGCATTTTCACTCTCAGGACTCAAAAATGCTGTACGGCTCAAAGTAGAATTGTGTGGAGGCAAAGAGGTTATGACTCATAAAGATAGATGTGATTTATCTGCATCTTTTCAAAAAGCTATAAAGCTTCATCTACTTCAAAAAAGCAAAAAAGTATTTGCTAAAGAGAATATAAAAAATGTTGCTATCGTCGGAGGTGCATCGGCTAATAGATATATACGAGATGCGTATCAAGAGTTATGTAATGAATTTGGTAAATCTCTACTCGTTGCACCACTAGAGTATTGTTCTGATAATGCTGGAATGATAGGTCGGTATGCTTTAGATGCTTATGAGAAAAAGCAATTTATAGACCCAAATGAGATAGATATAATTAGTACAAAAAAACAGCAGAGTGGGATGATGTTGTAGAGTATAAAATACTACTTTGCTACTTCGCTTTTAGATGGTGGTATTGGTGGATTACGACGGTTTTTTCTTTTATTATTCTTGACTTTTTTTACCTTCTTTTTGGGTAATGGTTTATATACACCTTGTATCATAAAGGTTACAGGTTCATGGTCTTTTTGTTGTAACAATACTAATACTTTGCCTTTTTGGTGATAGACATCAAAGAGAATTATATCACTCATTATAGTATCTACTTCTACTTTCTCTTCCATTTTTAGGGGGAGAGAGTAGCTATTCCCCTCTACTCTTGCTAGTTGGTTTTTTTCTTTTAATACTATCCAACATACTTTTGCCATTGATAGAGAGTAGAGAGAGTTGGTGGTACTTTCCATACATATCCTACTAAAATCATCTTTTTTGATAGTTATATTACCATCTGAACCTAATATATCTAAATATAATACTTTGGTAGATTTAGATATTTGTTTGGCCTTTTTGAGATACTCTAATATATGATTATTGGAGTCTTGCATTATATCGACTATACTAAATAGGGCTACTATGATGATACCTGATATGCCTATTGTGATAAGTAGTTCTAATAGTGTAAATGCTTTTCTATTCCTCGTTATTAGTCTCATTAGCCGTCCATTAATCCCACACGAATAGCCTCTTCATAGCTAGTTGTCCCTGCTATTAACATCTCTTTGAGTTTATCTGCTATAGTTTTCATACCTCTTTTTTTCATAGTTTCTCTTACTTGATAGTCATTGAAGCCATCTTTCATCATCTCTTTGACACTATCATCTATCACAAATAGCTCTCCAATAGCTTGTCTGCCTTTGTATCCTGTGAAGCCACACTCTTTGCATCCTGTGGCTTTGAAATAGAGTCTATCTTCTGCTACACCTATATCTTTGGCTATTATAGCAGAAAATTTGGTAGCTTCTTTGCACTCTATACAGAGTTTTCTTGTGAGTCTTTGGGCTAATACTCCTAAAAGTGTAGAGGAGATGAGAAAGTTCTCTATACCCATATCCATCAATCTACTTAGAGATGAAGTTGCGTCATTGGTGTGAAGTGTAGAGAGCAAGAGGTGACCTGTAAGAGCAGAACGAAGAGCTATCTCAGCTGTTTCACTATCTCGTATCTCTCCTACCATTATTATATCAGGGTCTTGTCTTAGGATGCTTCTCAATCCTGAGGCAAAAGTGAGACCTACTTTACTATTTACCTGTACTTGTGATATATTATCTGCATTGTACTCCACTGGGTCTTCTACTGTTATGATATTTTTATCAGGAGTTGAGATGTGTTGGAGACATGCGTGAAGAGTGGTAGATTTACCAGAACCAGTTGGTCCTGTAATTAACATCATACCATGGGCGTGGTTGAGGAGTTTGTAGAGGTCTT
The DNA here is from genome assembly GCA_045267865.1 of Sulfurovum sp. Classification (GTDB taxonomy): domain Bacteria; phylum Campylobacterota; class Campylobacteria; order Campylobacterales; family Sulfurovaceae; genus Sulfurovum. The sequence continues at coordinate 13,072 of JASFZJ010000040.1, forward strand.
TTGTTATATCTTCTGTAAATCCTAGAGACTCTAATGTGGGGATATGCTCTGTTTGGGCAAGTATCCTCATAACAATTCTCTCACCATGATAAGTAGGAAGCACCGAGACTCGTACATCAATACTCTTGCCTGAAATGGCAAGTTGTGTCCGTCCATCTTGAGATACTCTTTTTTCTGAAATATCAAGATTTGAGATGACTTTGATACGGTTGATTACTAGATTGGTGATATTCTTATCAAGGTCAAGGTGCTTTTTTAACGCTCCATCTATCCGAAGACGCACTTCACCTTTTCGCTCATTACTCTCTATATGTATATCACTTGCATTTTTTTGTAAAGCTTGAAAAAAGAGTGAATTTACAAGCTTAATAATAGGTGCTGACTCTTCACTAGAGAGTAAATCTTGTGAGTTACGGATAAACTCCAACAAATCAGACTCTACCTCAATAAGCTCATCAGAAGTGGTAGAAATATCTTCAAAGGCACTACCTGATTGTATCTCCAAAAACTTATTTTTGAGTCTATCAAAACTATCTTCATCTACTAGATTTATAGGAAATTTTAGTGATAGTTTAGATAGATAATTTAGTGAATCAGATAAGGTATTTTGTTCTACAATAACAGTAGGGATACTATTAACCTCGGTAAACAAAAGAGAGTGCTTAATAGCTAATTTATGATTAATATCATCTTCCCATAAAGGCTCTAAATTTACATCAACAAGAGTAGGAAACTTCATTAATAACCCTCATCTAATATACTTAGATTACTTTTTCTAGGCTGTCTTATTCTCCTACTAGCAGGATTAATCTTTTTGGAAGATGATTGTTTTGACAATGCACCGTGTACTAATGTGTTGTATCTCTCTTGTACTTTATCTAATTCAGTTAAGATACTTTTAAGTTTTTGTAAGTCACCACTCTTTCTCACTATATATGGTGTTAGATATATTACTACATTTTCACTGCTATTAACAGTAGATTTATGTGTAAATAATAGCTCTCCTAGTATAGGTATATCTCCCAATAGTGGTACTTTAGATACACCTGAACCACCTGATTTTTTGATTAGTCCACCCAAGATAATAGTCTCTCCGTTATTTACTATAACATTAGTGATGATTTTTCTTTTGGTGGTTGTTGGTCTATCTGCTGTAGCTCCACTACCTGGGAGTACATCTTCTATCTGTGTCTCTATTTCTAATGTGACTTGATTATTACTCGAGAGCCTTGGCTTAACTTTTAGTGTAATACCAATATCTTCTCTACTATAGTTATTAAGCACATTTGACCCACCTGTAGCAGATTGTTGAGCTTTTGTCATAATTGAGATAGTCTGTCCTACATAGATAGATGCCTCTTTATTGTTTGTACATAGTATAGATGGCTCACTCAATATATGGGCAGCACCATTTTGTTGTAGCAAATCCAAACTAGCACCCAAAGCAAATAGTTTATCTACATCTGAACTAAATGTAAATGGACGGCTGTTGGTGGTGATAGCATTTCCATTGGCATCATAGTTGGTGGTTTGTGTATTTAAAAAGCCTAGAAGCTCAGGAGACATAGATAGAGCCGATGCTCCGAAATTTGCACCTAGTGAAAAGAGACCATTACTTGTGATACTTCCTCCCTCTATACCATATTTGAGACCTACTTGTTTGGCTAGATTATTATCTATCTCTATGATTTTGGCTTTGACATATACTTGCACTTTGGGAATATCTATCTTGCGTACAGTGGCTCTGATATTTTTCATCTGCTCTGCTGTAGCTAGAAGTATAAGAGCATTTCTCTCAACATCAGAGACTACCATAGCTTTACTAGGAGCTTTTGCACCTTTTTTTGGTTTTTTAATGGCTACATTATTCATTTGAGCAATCAGCTTACTCATAATCTTCTCCATCTCTTCCACATTTGAGTTTTTGAGTCTGATTACATACATCTTTTGCTCTATACTCTCACCCTCTGTATCGAGTTGCTTGATATACTTTATCATTCTTTTTATATTTTTGCCATTTCCGACTAATATAATAGAGTTGGTAGAAGCATCTTTTAGCAAAACTATCTTTTGATTTTCTATAGTTTGAGGAAATATCTTTTTGGCTATATTTTGTGCATTTGGAAAAATATCTTTGACACTAGAGTTTTTTAGTTTGACTACTACAGATTTATTATCACTATTTTTCTCTACAGCTTTTATCACTTTTGATATAGCTTTTAGTGTCGAGGGTGTAGCAGTAATTGCCAAGACATTATTCTGTTTAAATGCTATGACTTTGGCACTTTTATGTAGTAGAGGTTTTATCTTTGCTCTCAATACGGCTGAGTTTAGATTTTTGAGAGGGAAGAGTACCGTTATCATCGTATCACCTTTGATAGTGCTACTTACATCCAGACCCTCTCCTGCTGCTGTATTGGATTTTACTATTTTATAATACTCACCCTTATCTACTATAGTTAAACCTTTATCTCCCAATATGGAGTTTGCCAACGAGAAGAGAGAGCTTTTTTTGATAGGTGTTTGTGATACAAAGTTGATTTTACCCTTTAGTGGGGCATTTATCAATATATTTCTTTGTGTGATTTTAGATACCATCTCAACAAAATCTTTGACACTTAAATTACGAAAATTGACATCTACCATCTCCTCTTTTGCATTTAATACTACAGATAGTATCAATATACTCAATACAATTTTAATTAACTTCATACTCTAACTCCATTTCTTCTTTATTTCTCTCTATAACCATCGTAAGGTTTGTAATATTTGCGATATTTTTATATACCCCAAAGGCAGCACTGTAGCTATCTATATTTTGACCATTGATACTTTTGATTATATCACCTCTTCTGATACCTAGCTTGGCAAATGGTGAGCCTCGTCTTATAAAAGAGATACCAAATCCTATCTTTCCATCAGCATCTTTTATCTCTCTTATTCCTATATTTTTGTTTACTTCATTTATATTTTTAGAGAAGTGTTCTATTAGTGACTTATCTATAATTTTTAGCTTACCAGCATCTACTATCTCACCATCTGCTTTTGTACTTTTTTTAACCTTAGGAGGAGTAGAGGGAGAGTATGTTTTTATTATCTTATCACTATTTTTAGTTTTTGCTAGAGATATTTTGTATGTTTTGCCTTGTTTTATAAATATAGCATACTGATTTGTAGCACTCTGTAGTTTAAATCCTTTTACCTTATCACCTCTGGATAATACTCTTGTCTTAGCTCCAAATAATACTGTCACTATAGTCATATCAGAAGCGTTATATATAGCTAGAAGTTTAATATCTTTAATATTTCCTCCTGTAACGATGGTAGATCTCTTTTCTGTAGCTGGTGGAGGTGCTTTGTTTGGACCTAGTTTTACTCTATAGTAGAGTGGCTTTCCACCCTTTTTTTCTATATGCTCTATAGTAGTTGTAGGCAACAAAATTACTCCTACTACAAACCAAATAGCTTTGACTATAAGAGCTGTTAGGAGTAATATCCATAAAGACTTTATACTCTCTGGTTTAAAAAGCTGTTTCATAGTACCACCCATTTTTATCTTTCTTTATCTTCAATATAGACTTTATTTTATTGATATTTTTGATACTATCTAGTGATATTCGTATTTTTCTAATACCCAAATCTACTAAACCATTTATACTTCCCAAAGAAGCATTAGCATCAACAACTAAATTCATAGGTGATAGTATAGAGTGCGATATTTTAACTATCTCTATACCATTTGGCATCATATTTTTGATAGGCTCTATTAATCCTATCTTTTCAATAGATAAATCACTATAAAATAGAAGTGTAAAAAGATTTATCTCTTTTATAGTAGCCATATAGATACCTTTAATATATATATCTACATCTTCTATATGTAGTGAGAATAGTCTATCTTCTATTATCTTCTCATTTAATTTTATATCTTGTTTGGCTAACTCTTCTTCTAGTTTATAATATAGATTACTCTTAGGCATAAATATAACAAGACTCAACCAAACCACTACTATCGCAATAAAAATATTTTTTACCATTTGCATTTGAACTCCACACTATAAGATTTGGATATATTTTGGATAGTTAATAGTTTTATCTCTATAGGCAGAGACAAAATTTTACTAATAAGTTTATTAAGCTCCCTAGCAGATAAATCTCTATATGAAGCTTTGACTTTTTTGCGTTTATTACTCCATTTTACTTTTGAGATAGGTACAATGGATTTGAGCTTTGCTACTCTTTGGCTAGTTTTTTTATCTGTCCATAGCTTTTTTAGTGCGATTACATTTCTCATATCTGATAATGTTTTTTTAGTCTCAACGGCTGATATAGCCTCATTTGCTACTATATTGGTTTTGTAAATATATCCACCAAACATAAACAAAAAGCTAAAAATTACTATTAGCTCATTTTGATATTTTTTCCAGCTTATCATATCTTACCCTCCACTAATATATCGTTGTTTCCTGATATATCAAGAGTCGTAAATCCCTCTTTTGAGGACAACTCTTTTATCTTTTTTCGAACTCTTTTATCTTTACAAACAAGACGCACCTTAAAGTTTTTCTCATTTATATCCAACGAACCTAAACTAACACCATCAAAAATCATAGCTGAGATACTCTTGACTATATCTCTCTTTTTTCTCTCAACTATATCTATTTTTTTATATTTTTTTATTATGCTATCTCTAGTGTAGCTACTCTTTAGTGATGGATACTCTTCAAATAACTCTTGCATTTTGGCATTTGATTGGCTACTACTATTAGACCTAATTCCCTCTATTATAAAGATAATAGCAAAAGAGATAAATATCACACTTAATATTAGACTCTGTTTGGTTGTTATAATAGAGTTTGATTCACTTCTAGGACTTACTCCACCACTATTAGGCGTGAAGCTATTATCAAATACTTTTGATGGTTTCTCATCTTCACCAAGAGCCTCAGATGGCACTACAACAACACTTCCCTCTAGTAATACCAAAGCCTCACTCTCTCCAAGAGAAAGAGGAGAGTTAAACTTTTCTACCATCTGTTGGACAAAAAAGAGTTTGGATATACTCTCCAAAACAAAACCTTTGGAGAGTAAAAATTCACCGATACTATCCAAATCATAAGCGATAAGTGTCCACTCCTCCTCATCTTCTTCTCTAAATACAATATAGTCATAACTCTTATCATTCTCTAATAGTCCATCAAATATAGATGATGCTATTTTTTTGGCTTGATATGCATATTTGACTGGTAGTAATGCTTTTTTGAGAGTATAAAATTGTGGTGTAAGCATCACATTGATACTATCCATATCACTTACTCTATCCATAGAGCTATATACTAATACTAAATCTCTATCTTTTGCCAAAAAACTCAAAATGTTTCGCCTCCCCTTGGTTATATTCAAATCTAAATCTATGATACTCTCCACCTAGAGAGAAATTTACTCTACACTCAGCACCACTTAGATGAGAGTCTTTGGATAATATATTTTTTCTACTATTATAATCACCACCATTATCATTTACCATCGTGGCAATAGGAATTTTTATGATAGAGTTGTACCACTCTCTTACACTAGATAGCTCAATATCAAATAGATAAGATATAAGTAAAGCTGAACTATACTCTATATCTATCGTCTCTGCTGTAGGACTAAAACTAAAATATTTACTCCAAGGGACTTTGCCTATATTCTCATCATCTGCCTCAAATTGATATCGCTTTATAATATCTGAAAATTGTAAATAAGATATTATCTTTGTCTTCTCAATTAGCCTATTTTCTCGTACACCATAACTTTTACCTTTGCCTATTATAGCCTCTAGTAACATCTCTTGAAGCCTACTAGGGTCTTCTATTTTGTAGTTTTGAGAGAGCATATCAAAAAGCTCTTGTGCTACAGTATGCAGATGAGTCTTCTTTCTATCTTTTTCAAACCCTAGCCAATTGATATTGACACCCTCACTTGATGGTTTACAGTCTAGTATAAGAGTAAACCGACCATCAGGAGTCCGTAGAGGTAGTGAACTCTTATACAAAAGAGAGAAAAGCTGTTTTGGGTCTTTAAACTTCTTAAATATTTGGGTTATATTGGCATAATGTACATTAGCTTGAATAAGTGCTTTTGTCTCTGTCGCATCTTCTCTAGCCTCTTCAAAATATCCCAAAAGTATCATAGTCAATGCTATAATTACAGCCAATACAGAGAGTGTTATCATGAGTACAAACCCACGGCGTTCTTTGACATTGCTATTTATATACACGATTTTATCCATTTAAAAGCTCGATTAAAGTAAAATTTGTTTTTTAAAGTTATAATTATACCAAAGTAAAGCAAAGGATTGCGAATGAGAAGAGAAAAAAATTTAAGAAGTGGGTTTTCACTCATAGAGTTACTTATCGTTATTGTAATATTAGGAGGTCTTGTAGCAGTCGTCGCCCCTGGACTTATGGATGCAGCAGAACAAGCAAAGAGAGATACTGTGTGCCTAAAGATGAATGATTTAGGGAAGAGATTAGATATGTTTATACTTGATAATGGTAATTATCCAGATACAGAAGAGGGGTTTGAAGCACTTTTAAGCAATCCAGATAGTGATAAATATCCAAATTATAGAGCAAAGCCTTATATCAAAAGATTACCAAAAGACTCATGGGGTACACCTTTTGTATATGTACGCAAAGGTGGAGAATTTGAGCTTATATCATTTGCCTCTGATAGAAAAGATGGTGGTGAAGAGAATGATAAAGATATACTTTTTAGTGTTTGTAATAAGTAAATATACCTATGCCTATCTCATTTAGTATAACAAGAAGAGGCTTCTCGCTAATAGAGCTTTTGATTGTTATATTGATAATGTCTATGATATATGCTTTGGGTTTTCAAGGTGTTGAGTTACACAAATCCAAACCCAAACCATTAACTCCTATGAACCTAAAAGCCAATATAGTCTCATCTAAGCTATTTAATACAGAAGCCACTCTATTATGTATCAATGAGTGCAAAAACTGTTATTTAAGACGAGGAATATCTAGTGCCTTTAGTCAATACACTAGCCCCATTGATTTGAGCAATATAAGTGTATATAAAGTAGATAGTAGTGATAATCTAATAAAAATAGAGTATGGTCGCTATCAAGACAAAAAAATATGCCTAGAGATGGATTTTTATCGTAATGGAAGTTCAACACAGCTTATTCTCGCAAATGATAAAGCGAGTTACTTCTTACCTGCATTTTTTGGTGAAGCCAAAGAGTTTGATACACCAGAAGAGGCACAAGACTATTGGTTACGAAATAGTAAAGTATTATCAGATAATGGAGCATTCTATTGAATAAATTATACCTGAAAAAATTACAAAAAGCATTTACTATTATTGAGGTACTTATCTCCGTATTAATTATCTCTTTTGCAATTATATTTGTACTCAAACTACATACAGATAATGAAAAACAGATTATCTATATCTCAGAGCGAAATAAACTATCACTTCAAGACTCTCTATATCTCACAAGAGATATTTTAAATCACCATAAAGATAATAAGAGTGCTTATGATATATTAGAAAAAGAGTTTAAAATAAAAAAGCTAGAGAGCCGTGAGATACTCAAAAATCAGACAAGAGATATATTTATACCAGAAGAGATAAAGATAATACCACCACCAGAACAACCCGGTCCCGTGGCTATAGTAAATGAGGTACTAATAAAAGACAAATACTCATCTATCTTCTATCACTTTAAATTGGAGTCGTTTTAATAAAAAATATAGATACACAGAAGACCCAAATATTAAGGATAGACAATGATAGACAACAGCTCCATAGAAGCTCTCAAAAGCAGTATTGATATAGTAGATATTGTAGGAAGCTTTATAGAACTCAAAAAATCAGGAGCAAACTACAAAGCAAACTGCCCTTTTCACGGTGAAGAGACTCCCTCGTTTGTCGTAAGCCCTGCCAAGCAGATATATCACTGTTTTGGTTGTGGTGTGGGTGGCGATAGTATTAAATTTGTGATGGAACTAGAGAAACTAAATTACCCAGAAGCGATAGAAAAAATAGCCTCTCTCAATAATTTCAGCCTCTCATACACGCAAGGAAGTGATAATAATTCAAATGCCAAATGGGTACTAGAAGCTGTGCGAGAGTGGTATATCAAAAACCTAAATCAAAACCAAATAGCCTTAGAGTATCTTCACAAAAGAGGGATAAATCAAAACTCAATAGAGAAGTTTAATATAGGATTTGTACCAAAGGGACACGAAGTGATGAACTTTTTACAAAGTGCATTGCTCCCTCTACCCAAAGCCCTTGATGTAGGAATAATTGCCCCCAATGACAATGGAGGAGGCTACTATGCACGACTTATTGAGAGGATTATTTTCCCTATCTACTCAGCATCATCTTCAATTGTAGGATTTGGTGGCAGAACCATCACCAACCACCCTGCCAAATATATCAACTCCCCACAAACAAAACTCTTCAACAAATCCCAACTCCTCTACGGCTACCACCTAGCCAAAGAGCATATATACAAAAATCAAAGGATTATAATCTGTGAGGGGTATCTTGATGTAGTGGCGTTTCATCAAGCAGGATTTACCGAATCTGTGGCAAGTATGGGAACAGCCCTCACCCCCGAACACCTCCCACTATTACGCAAAGGTGACCCCAAAGTAATCTTAGCTTATGATGGTGACAAGGCAGGAATAAACGCAGGGATAAAAGCCTCCAAGATGTTATCTATCGCAGGATTTGATGGAGGGATTATCCTCTTTGGAGATGGAGAAGACCCTGCTGATATGATAGCCAACGGCAAGAGCCAAGAGGTAGCCACACTTTTGCGAGAGAACAAACCATTTATCCCTTTTGTAGTAGAGATGATAGTAGGTGAGTATGATTTAAGTGACCCAAGAGCCAAAGAGGTAGCCTTTGAACAGGTAAAAGAGTATCTAAACAACTTTAGCCAAATCATCAAAGATGCTTATATTCCAATGTCAGCAACCCTACTCAAAATCAACCCCTCACTATTCATAGGTAGTGTAACTTTACCACAAAAAAAGCCACAAAATAGAGAAAGCATATCCCAACCAAAAGACGATGTAGCCCACCTAAGTATCATCAAAACCCTAATAGAAAATCCAAGCTACATAGATAATGTCTTAGATGTGATGGATATATCAATGTTTGGCAACTATGGAGGACTATTCGCCTCACTAATAGAGGGAGATTTAGAGAACTCATCTCTCGTGGGATTAAGCATAGACGAGCGATTTAATGCGATGAGCCAAGATGAACTAAATGCCTCAATGATACAGCTACTCACCCTATTTTATAGAGAAAAACTCCGAAGTATCCCAAGAGATATGAATATACCAAGTGCCAAAAAAGCCTATCTTGTGAAGAAGATAAAGATAGATGTATTGCCA
>JASFZJ010000041.1:0-7368 GCA_045267865.1 Sulfurovum sp.
ATTTTGATAACTTTTGACTAGTTCTCCTTCTTTAGCATTCTCTACAATACCTACAACTTTATCCCTAATATTTGGGTTCAAAAATACATTGGATAATACTGATGCTATTATTGTACTTATCGACAAAAATGGCGTTATGGTAAAAATCAATAAATATGGTGAAAATTTTGTTGGTTATACAGAAGAGGAGATAAGCTCCAAACCATTTTTTTGGGATAGATTTTTGAACCCAAATATTAGGGATAAAGTTGTAGGTATTGTAGAGAATGCTAAAGAAGGAGAACTAGTCAAAAGTTATCAAAATGGATGGTTCTCTAGAACAGGTGAAGAGCGAATTTTTGAGTGGTCAAATTCACTAGTAAGAAATATTGAAGATGATATGGAGTATATAGTCTCTGTAGGTATTGATGTAACAGAACAAAAAGAGTTTAAAGATGCACTGATTGAAGCCAAAAAGAGTGCTGAAGATGCAAATAAGGCTAAATCAGAATTTTTGTCCAATATGAGTCATGAGATACGAACACCTCTTAATGGGATTATCGGACTTACCAATTTGGTACTTCGTTCAGATTTGAATAGAATACAGAGAGATTATCTAGGCAAATCTATAACAGCGTCTAATTCACTTTTAAATATTATAAATGATATATTAGACTACTCCAAAATAGAAGCTAATAAATTGGAGATAGAGAGTATTCCTTTTGAGATAAATAAAGTATTTTATCAGCTTTGTGATTTGTTTGATTATGAGATAGAGAAGAAATCTATAGAGATGCGTTGTATAATAGATAAAAAACTAAAACCTAATCTCATCGGAGACCCATTTAGGATAACACAAGTATTGACAAATCTTCTAGGAAATGCTATCAAGTTTACACACGAGGGGATTATAGAGGTCAAAGTTGGATTTGAAGAGATGGAGGAAAATGAGTTAAAACTATGCTTTAGTATCAAAGATAGTGGGATAGGTATCTCAATAGCTAATCAAACTAAATTATTTAAGACATTTAGCCAAGCAGATACCTCTAATACACGAGAGTATGGAGGCTCAGGATTGGGATTGACTATCTCCAAAAATCTTATTGAGCTTATGGGTGGAGAGATACGAGTGGAGAGTGTCAAAGGAGAGGGGAGTACCTTTAGTTTTGATATAGTTTTGCAATATGATAAAGAGTGTAATGGCAAAAAATACTCTACCAAAATAGAAAAAAAGAGACAATCTATCTATAGAGGTAGAGTACTGTTAGTAGAAGATAATGAGATAAATCAGATTGTAGCCTCTCAAAATCTAGATTACTTTGGATTAGAGGTAATCAATGCTACTAATGGTGAAATAGCTGTAAAAAAAGCCAAAAATGAGAAATTTGATATTATCTTTATGGATTTGCAAATGCCTATTATGGATGGATTTGAAGCAGCCAAAAAGATAAGGGAGTTTGATACTACTACTCCTATTATAGCTATAAGTGCAGCCGTGATGAAAGATGATAGAGAGAAGACATATCAAGCAGGTATGAATGGACATATTGCCAAACCTATAGATGTGGCTCAACTTGAAGATGTAGTTCGTGATTATTTAACTTCAATTGATAAAAAACCACATAAAAAGGGGTCGATAGTAGGATATGATGAGGTGGTAGAGGGTATAGATATAAATACACTTTTAAAGAGATTTAACTATAATAGACCTTTATTATATAGCTCACTAGTCAAATTTGCTAAAAATATAGATATTTTGGATAGACTTACCAATCTTGACCCAGCTTCAGAAGAGTTTGATACTACACTTCACTCTCTAAAAGGGATAAGTGGTAATCTATCTTTGGTAGATGTTCATAGATACAGCACTTCTATTTATGAGTCAGAGAGTATAGAAGAGAAAAAAAGAGTTCTTCCAAAACTCAAAAAGAGTATCTCTACTATCTTTGTCTCTATTGAGAGAGATATATTACCTAGACTAAAACATAATGAAAAGAAGAGTTTAGGTAGAGAAGATATTATAAAGATAATAGATAATATAAGTGAGGATATCAAGATAGGAAATTTTATTGAAAATAGTAGGATAGAGAGATTGATAGAACTTTCAAATAAGATAGATAAAACACTCACACATCAGCTAGAAGAGTCATTTACATCTTTTAACTATAAAGAGTCAGAGAGATTATTAACACAACTTAAAGGCGATATAGTATGAAGAAAAAAATTATTTTGATTGTAGATGATGAACCACTTAATATCAATTTAGTAGCAAATTTACTTTATGATAAATATCAAGTAAAAGTAGCCAATAATGGAGCAGATGCTTTGGATATGATAGCCAAAAAGAAGCCTGATTTGATACTTCTTGATGTAGTTATGCCTATGATGAATGGGTATGAAGTTGCACTAAAACTAAAAGAAAATGAAGATACTAAAGATATTTCTTTTATATTTCTCACGGCTAAAAATGACCTTGATAGTATTGTTGAGGGATTTGAGCATGGAGCAGTTGATTATATATCTAAGCCATTTGCCAAAGATGAGCTTTTAGCTAGAGTCAATACACATCTCAAAATAGATGACCTTCAAAAAACACTCTCAAGCACGGTAGATAAATTAAATGAAAATATAGAAGAGTTAGATAGAGCCAAAAAAGAGTTTGAAATTATATTTAATAAATCACATAATGGTATAGCACTTACAGATTTGGAGACTAATTTTATACTCACAAATGACTCATACTCAAGGATAACAAGCTACAGCAAAGAAGAGTTACTTAGTAAAAATTGTCATGCTATGACTATAGATGAAGAAAAAGAGTCTAGTAGAGAGATGATAACAACCGTATTGAGAAATGGTTCTATTGATAATATAGAAAAACGGTGTATAGTAAAAGATAAAACTATATATGTAAATACCTCTATATCCCTGATGCCTGATAAAAAGAGACTACTATATAATATAATAGATATTACCAAGCTCAAAAAAGCAGAGATAAAGATAGCATATTATATTAAGCTTATTGATAAAAATATAGTAACATCTTCTACTGATTTGAATGGATATATCACAGAAGTATCACAAGCATTTTGTAATATATCAGGATATAGCAAAGAGGAGCTTATAGGTCAAAAACATAATATTATCAAACATAGTGATATGCCCGATGAGATTTATACAAATCTTTGGGAAACAATTATTAATAATGATATATGGAATGGAGAGATGAAGAATAAGAAAAAAGATGGTAGCTTCTATTGGGTAGATGTAACAGTCTTTCCCGAACTTGATGAAGAGACAGGAGAGAAGATAGGATATATATCTATAAGACATGAGATAACAGATAAAAAATATATAGAAGAGTTATCTATCCATGATGAGCTTACAGGACTCTATAATAGAAGATACTTCAATGCAACTATACTCCAAGAGATAAATCGAAGTAAAAGAGATAATAGTAATTTATATTTTATGATGCTTGATGTGGATAACTTCAAACTCTATAATGATATTTATGGTCACCAAGAGGGAGACACAGTTCTTGAACAAATAGGACTTCTACTCAATAGTTGGACAAAGAGAGCCAATGATTTTTCCTTTAGATTAGGAGGTGAAGAGTTTGGTATTATAATATATGAGAACTCTAATGAAGAGGCACTATCTTACGCTAACCATATCAAAAAAGCCGTAGAAAATCTCAAAATTACTCATAATCAAAATACAGCAGGAGATTTTATTACTATCTCCATAGGATTAGTATCACTCAATTCACTCAAAAACAAAAATGCAAATAAACTCTATAAAGAGGCAGATAATTTACTATATCAAGCCAAAGCGAGTGGAAGAAATAGAGTCTGTTTTGGAAGTTGTTTATCTGATGAGAGTTTTAAATAGTTGGCTTATCAAAATGCTATTAGTAAACTTTAGATAAAATAAGCCTAATTTAAAAAAACAAAGGAAATTTTATGAAAGTTTTATTGATAAAAGATGTTAAGGCACTCGGAAAGGCTGGAGAGATAAAAGATGTAAAAGATGGGTATGGTCAAAACTTTTTGGTAAATAAAGGTTTTGCTAAATTGGCTACTCCTGAGATTATCGCAAACTGGAAACAAGAGCAAGATGATAAAGCAAAAGCTCTCAAAGAAGAGTTAGCAAGATTTGAAGTTGAAAAAGCTAAATTAGAAGCTTCTATTGTGCGAATTGAGAAGCCAAATGCTCCTGTTGGTATCCAAGGTTCTGTAGGTAATGTTGATATATCAAAAGCTATCTTGGAGCAGTTGGGTATTGAGCTTGATAAAAAGCATATAAATCTTAAAAAAGCGTTTAAATCTACAGGTATTCATGAAGTAGATGCAAAACTAGGTCACGGAATTCATGCCACTATCAAAGTGGAAGTAGTAGGCGTTTAATGTTTCATGCAACCACGATACTAGGCTACAAAGGCGAGGGTAAAGCAGTGATAGGAGGAGATGGCCAAGTCTCTTTTGGCGATACTGTACTCAAAGGCAACGCGACCAAAATTCGTACACTAGGCGAGGGTAAAGTCTTGGCAGGATTTGCAGGAAGCACGGCTGATGCCTTTAATCTTTTTGATATGTTTGAGACCATACTAGCAGAGAAAAAGGGAGATTTGTTTAAATCAGTCATTGGCTTTTCCAAGATGTGGCGAAAAGATAAGCACTTGCGACAACTTGAAGCGATGATGATAGTTTTAAACACCGAGCATATCTATATCCTCACAGGTACAGGCGATGTAGTAGAACCAGAAGATGGCAAGATAGCCTCTATCGGAAGTGGTGGGAATTATGCTATTTCAGCTGCTAGGGCATTGGATAGACACGCAGAGCTAGAACCCAAAGAGTTGGTACAGAAATCACTAGAGATAGCAGGTGATATTTGTATCTATACAAATAAAAATATAAAAATATTGGAACTTTAAATGAGCGTTATGGATAATTTAACTCCCAAAGAGATAGTAGCGTACTTAGACAAATATGTCATTGGACAAAATGATGCAAAAAAGACGATTGCTGTTGCATTGCGTAATCGTTATAGACGAATGCAACTAAGCCCTGATATGCAACAAGATGTGACACCTAAAAACATTTTGATGATTGGTTCTACAGGTGTAGGAAAGACCGAAATTGCCCGAAGACTTGCTAAGATGATGAATTTGCCTTTTATCAAAGTTGAAGCTAGTAAATATACAGAAGTGGGCTTTGTGGGTAGAGATGTTGAGTCTATGATTAGAGATTTGGCGAGTATGTCTTTGGATATTGTTCGTCAAGATGAGAATGAGAAAAACCAAGAGAAGATAGCCAACTATATAGAGAATAAAATTATAGAAAAACTACTTCCTGCGTTGCCTAGTGGTGCAAGTGAGCAGAAAAAAGCTGAGTATGAAGCTTCTTTTATCAAAATGCAAGAGAAATTTACCAAGGGTGAGCTTGACCATTTAAAGATAAAAGTAACTATCCCAAATCATATCAATATGCCCGAAGATGGTCTCCCTCCACAGATGATACAAGTCCAAGAGTCTATCGTTAAAGTGTTGGGTGGTATGGGAAACAAAGGGACTGAAAAAGAGGTCACAGTCAAAGATGCCAAAAAGATACTAGAAGCAGAAGCTAGTGAAGAGTTACTTGATGAAGAGGAGCTGAAATCTTTAGCAGTTGAGAAAGTAGAGACTGGTGGAATAGTATTTTTGGATGAAATTGATAAAATTGCAGTGGGTAGCAACTCTCAAAGTAGGCAAGACCCAAGTAAAGAGGGAGTCCAAAGAGATTTATTACCTATAGTAGAGGGTTCAAGTGTACATACAAAGTTAGGGAATATCAATACAGACCACATACTATTTATCGCAGCAGGAGCATTTCATACCTCAAAGCCTAGTGACTTGATGCCTGAACTTCAAGGACGATTTCCTCTAAGAGTAGAACTTGATATGCTTGATGAAGAGACACTTTACCGTATTTTAACCGAGCCAAACAACTCACTTATTAAACAGTATATCGCCTTACTCAAAGTAGAAGAGGTTAATTTAGAATTTAGTGAAGAAGCATTAAGAGGCATCGCCAAATACGCCCTCATGGCAAATGAAAAAACCGAAGATATAGGAGCTAGACGACTTCATACCGTCATGGAAAAGATATTAGAAGAGATAAGCTTTAGTGCAGATGAACACGCAGGAGAGATGATTAGCGTAGATGAAGCACTTGTAAAAGATAAGATTGGTGACTTGGTTGAGGATGAGGATGTGACTAGGTATATATTGTGAATTATTGGCTTGTTATCGCTTCACCTGACAAATGGTTTTGTAATCAGTGTAGTGATAATGCCCTCGTTAATAATGCTTTAAAAACTTTAGATATTCAGTCATGGGATGTAAGAGCAGACTATTTTAGAGATGCCAAAATAGGTGATAGATGTATTATCAAGATAGGAAATGATAGGCGTTCTATTAAAAGACGCACCATAGATAATAACGAAGTTGTAGATATTTTAGAATCAGGGATTTATGCTGTTGCTGAAATTTATAAGACTTTGTATTTAGATGAAGATACTCATGCTAAAATCAAAATAAAAGTGCTAAAAAATCTTTTTAGAGACTCTAAAATTATTGATAGGGATATGTCTGAAAAAATACTTGGTATGGATTATCTATCTATGGCTAGTAAACGACTAGATAAAGAGAAATATGAGAATATGCTTTCTCTTATATCTATTGAAGAAAATGCAGAATTTAATAATGATTTAGAAAATGATAACTCATATACGAATAGTGTATATCCTGCTGAGGTGAGAATACAAAGAGATATGTTTTCTGTGCGAGAATTAAAAATGGATTATGAAGATAAAAGATTGATGTTAGCTCCTAATTTTCAGAGAGAATTTGTTTGGAATTTAAAACAAAAGTCAGAACTTATCGAATCTATATTAATGGGCATACCTCTGCCTATGGTATATTTTTTTGAAGGAGATAATGGAATTATACAAGTCGTTGATGGAAAGCAGAGATTGACCTCACTCTTTGAATTTTTAGATAATAAATATCCATTGTCTCATACGCTTTCTATACTTTCTCATCTAAGAGGATTGAGATATAAAGAGTTAAAACCAGCCGAACGCACGAAGATAGCAAGACATCAATTTGTAACGCAAACTATTATTCCTCCTACTCCAGATAAGATAAAATTTGATATTTTTGAGAGAGTCAATCGTAAAGGCTCTACGCTTAATAATCAAGAGATGAGAAATGCTCTTTATCAAGGGAAAGCTACAGAATTATTAAATAGTTTATCTAAAAATTCATTTTTTTTAAAGGCTACAGATAATCATGTTAGTCCTACTAGAATGAAAGATAAATATATTGTGCTAAGATTTCTGGGT
>JASFZJ010000042.1:0-24209 GCA_045267865.1 Sulfurovum sp.
TTTCTTGTAAAGCTATTTTCTCCGATTTTATATTTCAATTTTATTACTTGTGAATTTATTTTTTTTCTTAGTTTGGCTATTGTTTTTAGTGTTTTTTTTCATGCTATTATTATATCTAATTTTCTTAATTCATTGGCATTGGGGACAGGGTTAGCCTCTAATAAAGGATATAACAATGTACAAGCTCATCTTGATTGTTATTCTTCTGTTGCTTATAGCAACAAAAGCGTATTAAAAAGCTGGTGAGAGAGTTAGACGCTCTCTCGCCCGTCCCAACTAGACAAATTATAGCGTAAAAACTTAAATTAAAAATAAAAAAATCTAAATAATCAAAAAACAATAAATATATGTAATCAAAATCTCAATCAAATTAGCTATAATAATAATTCTAGTTGGGCGATTATTATGAGTATTCATTGTGAGGAGGTAGGTGGGACAGGGTTAGCCTTTTTGAAAGGATGTAACAATGAAACTCGTATTCATAATTGTTATACTTTTGTTATTAATTATAACAAAAGCATTCTAAAAGCTTTGAGAGAGTTCGTCGCTCTCTCATTGTCCCAACTAGGCAAATTATATCATAAAAATTCTAAATTTCAAATCAAAATATCCAAATAATTTTAAAATAAAACCACATTCATCACCACACCAAGGGTAGAGACACGGCTCTACCCCTACAAATCAACTAAAAATATATGTAATCCAAATCTCAATCAAATTAGATATAATAATAATTCTAGTTGGGCGATTATTATGAGTATTCATTGTGAGGAGGTAGGTGGGACAGGGTTAGCCTTTTTGAAAGGATGTAACAATGAAGAACCTCATTCTAATTGTTATTCTTTTGTTGATTTTAATCACAAAAGCATATTAAAAAGCTGGTGAGAGAGTTAGACGCTCTCTCACCCGTCCCAACTAGACAAATTATAGCGTAAAAACTTAAATAAAAAATAAAAAAATCCGTAGGGTGGGTTTCCTAACCCACCGTTGATTAATAATATTGAAATATTTTTGATGGATTGAATATTTGGTGGGTTAGGAAACCCACCCTACACCAAAGCTTTTTTTGACAAAACACCCTCCCCTCACACAAAAAGTGAGAAAATTTACTCATTCCATAGCTCCAGCTGTGGAATGCCTATTGGTATTTTATTTTATTGAGAAGTTAAAACACCGATAAGGCATAACGAAGCTGGAGCTTCGTTACGAGTTAAAATATACTTAAATTTTTAAAAAGTTAACTGTTACATTTTCTGTTATTGATACTGTACCACCATCTACTGAAAATATGATATTAAAGTCATCCTCTAGGTTATTTTCATCTATTAGTGGTGGTATATAGTTAAATTTTACATGCCCATTAGAATTAGTAGTTTGAGCATATCCTGACAGTGACCCATATTTTGGATGGAAAAATTTAGCCAATATCACCGTATTAGCTATGTGATTATTTGTACTACTATTTTTTAAATAAAGGTCTAATACTTTTTCTGTAATATCTTTAGTTACAGTTATATTATCAGACTCTGCTACTAGAATATAGTTAGTTGTATCTATTGTAAATTGACCTACCTTTATAAAGCTAACTGTTACACTTTTTTCTATATCTACTATTCCAACATCAACTGCAAATGTGATATTGAAATCAGCTCTTAGATTATTCTCATCTATCTTTGGTGGAATATAGTTAAAGGCTACATGTCCATAATCATTAGTTATTTGTGAGTAGCTTGATAGTGTGCCATCTTTTGTATTGATAGATTTTGCTATTATTACGGTATTTGCTACGGGCATATTGTTGCTATTTGCTAGATATAAATCTATTACTTGACTTATATCATTTTTATCTATATTTATATTTATTAGCTCTACAATTAAATTATAGTTAGTAGTATCAATATTAATTCTATTCACTGTCACCACTATTTCATCAGTACCATTATCATCATCATCATCAATAACCAAAAGAGTAATAAGATGCGTACCTACTTCTAACACAGCTAAACTCAAATTCTCCTCTTCTCCTAAAAGCAGACCATTTTCATACCATTTATAAGATACGATAAATCCATCACTATCATTACTATCTTTTGCACTTAGATACTCATCGTCTTGATAGGTAATGGTTTTGTCATCTCCTGCGTGGGCAATTGGTAATTGAGGTTCTATTTCTTGCTCTATAGTAAATCCATTATTTTCTTCAAAGGTATTTATTCCCTCTACTATCATTATACTCGTTGGGTTTGTTCCTTCTGTTTGTATTATATTATCAGTGATATTCACTTCTACTATTGCTATACCAACATTTAAATTATTTACTACATAATTTCCATCCATATCTGTAAGAACGAAATACTTTGTTCCATTGGTATCTGTAACAATTACACTTATAGCTGAAAGGTTTGGTTCTCCTGCTTCTTGAATACCATCAGTATTAGAATCATTATAAATATGTCCAAACACTGTACCTAAAGTAATATTTTCCAAGACAAATACTATACGAGTAACAGGTATTGCTTCATTACCTGATGAATCTGTAGCTGTATAGGTAATAGTATAAATTCCCTCTTGATTACTATCTACTTCTCCACTAATCGTTGCTGAACTCAATCCATCATTATTATCAGAGACTAAAGCTCCTCTTTCTCTATACTCTTCACCATAGTTTAATGTTATTTCACTCTCTCCTATGATAGCTATCGTTGGTCGTCTGTTATCTAATATAACGGTGATGGTAATATTATCTTCACTTATCATACTATTAGTATCTGTTACTTTGAGTGTAACACTATATTCACCCAATGGTAGATTAGCTATTGTATAGTTCTCATCGTTACTTGTAGAGATATTGTCTCCACTCCATTCGTATATCAATTCACTTTTAGGTGTTTCATTATCTGTACTTTGAGTAGCAGAGAGGGTTATTGATGCTCCTAGCGTGATGGTGGTTTGGTCTTCTCCTGCATTGGCTGTAGGTGGGGTGTTTGTTTGTCCTATAGATATATCTTTATCTACAGATGGTATATCCCTACTATCATTTGGATTTGTACCATTTTGATACTCTAATAGATTAGAATATCCATCATTATCGGCATCCAACTGAGGATTAGTTATATCATAACGATTTGACCAATACTCTGGTATCTCTCCTTCTGCTCCCAAACTAGGATTTTCTATACGAATATATTGTCTTGCCCAACCCAATGATGAATTATTGACAAGTCTCAAAATATTTCTACCATAGATACCATCTGTTGCTAAAGGAGTGAGCCAAAACTCTGTTGTACCATCTTGACTCTCTGCTTTATCTATCTTATAGTTATCACTAACATATTCATGACTCCATTTTCCACACTTTATATAGTTCTTTTTCCCTAATTTAAAAGTAGTATAGAAAAAACTATCTATAGATGTACAGTTTGCACTTATTTTAACGGCTCTATTACTTATATCACTCGGAGGAATTGCACTATAATCAAAAGTATAATCAAGGTCAGGAATACCTACTACTTTGGCTTTAGGTAGGAGTTCATATTTATTATATTTATTTGTCTCATCATAATACTCTTTTACAAATTTTATATGTTTAGGATTCATAAAACTAGCATCTCTTAATGGTAGTTTTGTTCCTGCAAAAACTGCTTCTTCTGGCCATGATAAAGAGTTGGTTAATTTGGAATCCCATGCAAGTCCTACATAGACTTTAGCATCTAATCCTACTCCTGCTTCTAGTGCTGAAAACTGTATAGAACTATCAACCGTAGTAGCAATATCTTTTGTAATATTTGCATTTATCTCTCCTTTGAGTCCTACTGTTGCATATATATATGGTTCTAGTACAAAGTGAGAGGCTACAGCTTCATACAAGCTCAACTCCAAAGATGGAATAATTCGCACTGTTCCTGTGACTTTTGCTTCTCCTTTACCTCCTGCATTTATCTCATAAGTAAATGATTTGTTTTTAGTAACTTTCCATTTTTCAGTATTTGGATTATAATTAATCTCTATATCCATTGTCAAAGCAGAATTTATATCTATAGTTACCTCTATCTCTCCCTCTGCTTCAATATCTGCAACAACCATCAGTCTCAATCGTCCTACAATTACAATAGGTACATATCCTGCTTGTATAATTTTTGTAAATTTTTTGGTATAGATTGGTTTTGGATTAAAAGTATGGCTTTTAGTGCCATTGGCTTTGATAACAAACTTATCACCTAACCTTAGCGTACTTTTGAGACTAGCTTTAGCTTTTTCTAATCCTTTTGTCGCACTAAACTTACCATCAAAATAGATATTTGGAGAGAAATCAGCTGTAAACAGATTAGAAATAGAAAGCCCATCACTCTCAAACAAAATAGTTTTTTCTGCTTGGCTCAATCGTATAGGGTCATTTAATAGCGTATCTCCTGCTTGTATGCTAATATTATTGAGGTCAATAGTATCTTTCCAAAGTGTTGTTTCATATACTGTACCACATAAAATACCAGGAGTTAATACCACATCTATATCAGCATTATATGGCTCACCTGCATCATAGTCTATATTGTTTTTATTAGGTGACCACTTTAGATATGCTATACTGTTTTCAACACTCATATATGGTTGGTTACCACTGTTTTTTACAGATGATGGTACACTTATACTAGAGATACTTACATCTATTTCACATACTTTTACAGGGATATTATTACATTCACTATCATATCCTAGATTTAAAATCCCATCACTACCATCTTCATCATACCAAAAAGTTCCTCCATTAGATTTACAAATAGTTCTCTTCTTTTCTCTCTCTTCCACACTATCATTAAGACTACCATCAAACTCATAGTTTTTTGTTTTGCCCAAACTAGTAATATTAATAGGATAATTAAGACTATCTCCTAACTCTACAGTAATTTTATTTGAAGCAATACTTCCTGAGAAATAATCCTCTTCTTGCTCTTCTGTATCTCCATCATAGACAATTTTATAATTAGGAGTAGAATATTGAGCCAATTTGTCTAAACGATTTTGTGTACTATTAATCAAACGAGTTGATGACATCGTCAAACCAGATGTCCATTTTCTTGTTGTATTGTAGCTAAGTTTTGTATTTGAAGATGGTACTATCTTTGCCAATCTTTGATAAGTAGATGTCTTTGAATTGGTTGTAGTAGTATCTTCTTCTATCTCTATCATCTTTACAGAAGAGCTAAAAGATAAATTTTCATAAACATCTCTTATATTTATATTTTCTGTTTGAGCCACTGTATGACCTTGACTATCAGAAGTGGTACTTATTACTCTTCTTAAATAGTGATTTTCACTATCTTCTGAAAATATAATATCATCAGGTTCGACTTTTTGAATAAGCGTAATATTATTCTCACCTAGTTTTAAAGTATCTGTTGTAGTTATCTCTTTAAAAGTTAGTCCTGTTTGTATCTTTGCTAGTGTATCTGATGTAGTAGCAAAAAGTTGTGAAGATGAATATCTATTACTTGATGTAGCCGTTACAACACTTACAAAATACTCTGTACTAGCCTCTAAGCCATTAATTGTAGCATACTCTTTTGATGTCTTAATTTTCAATGTATTACTATCAGGTGTAAAGTTTTTTACTTTTGATATATGTACCTCATAGATAAAATCTGTTCCATTAGCAGGTAACCATTCAGCACTTAACCTATCACTAGAAGCTGAACTAAGAGCTACTAATGAAGCTGGTTTTGTTACTACACCACCTATTGGTAAGTTTATAATATTTATAGTTCGTATAAGTGTTGCTTGATTACCTGCACTATCTTTAGCCCTATATGTAATCGTATAAGAACCAATAGTATTAATATCAACAGAGCCACTAATAGTTACTACAAGATTACTATCTATATTATCAGTTACCGTAGCATTTTGTTCAAAATAAGCTGTTCCCTGAACTAACTCTATTGTGCTATCACCATTTAGAGTTATTATTGGTTTTGTGGTGTCCTCTGTAGCAGAATCACCACCACCTCCACAACCAACAAATCCAAAAACCAAAACTCCCATCAAAAGCCATCTAAACAAAGTCTTCATCTTCTCTCCTAATAAATTATAATATAAACTCTATTTTACTCATATTTAACTATAAGAGATATTAATTTTCTAGGAAACTTTTATGAAATTTTAAAAAAAGTTCAACTAGGATTTATCTGTTCTATATGGTCACCTTGTTGCATAATCACACTATAACCTTTTTTTAGCACTTGTGTCTGTAGATGCTTTGGAAATATCTTACCTGCTAACGCTCCGACAAGCTTGTAGCCCTCATAATCCCTATGAAAATAGTAGAAATTTTCCATTATCTTATCTAATTGGTCTATACTTTTTTGACTTACTCTATTTTTGACCTCTACTATGCCAATACTATTTCCATTTTCCAATAATATATCAATCTCTTGAGTACCACCTTTGACATTTCTTTTATCATTTTGATAGACAAAATCAAAGTTTACATTGCCAATTGTTGGATTTTTCTTGAGTGATGAATAAAAGAAATCTTCTACTTCTAAACCAATAGACTTACTCACTCCATCTATATTTTCTGTAAGTGCTTGTATTCTTTTATCTGTCTTTTTCATCTGTTTACTCGTCTCATGTATAAATTCACGAGTCTCTCTCATCTGTTCATCAGTTTTTTTCATCTGTTCATCAGTTTGAGCCTGTGCTTCTCTTAGTTCTAATAGTGCTTTGGTCAGCTCTTCATTTGTTATCATAATATATCCTTTGATTTTATTATATCACAAATATATCTGATCCAAATCCCAAATAAATTAGCTATAATATTTCATCAGTTGGGTAGTTATATATGATTATTTGTATTGTGAGGAGTAAGGTGAGACAGGGTTAGCCTTTAATAAAGGAGTAACAATGCTCACACGCATTATAATTGTTATAGTCATTCTGATATTACTAACAGAAAGATGATATTATATCATAAAAATATATTTATTATTTAATAAAGCCTAAAGTTTTTTTCCCATCTCTTAGAATATAAATCAGGGAATATAATAGGTTTACCACCTCAACAACAAAAATATATATCTTAAAAACTCACCATTGACAAAAAAACTCTTTTAGTGTATAACACAATTAAAAAAATTTAGTTATAATAAAACAATTATAGTAAAAGTAGAAGGATTTGTATTGATACCATTTTCAGATGAAGAGTTAGAACCTGCCGTTATAAGTGTGATAGAGAAAGTTAGACCCTCTATAAAGCTTGATGGTGGTGATATAAAATTGATAGCCATACGAGATGGACGAGTTTTTGTACAGCTTCAAGGTGCTTGTGTGGGCTGTGGTAGTTCAGGTACTACTATTAAATTTGGTGTAGAGAGACAGATGCAGACTCTAATCCACCCAGAGATTACAGTCAAAAATGTCCCTATTGGATTTGAAGAAAAATTAGATGAGATAGGATAATTATGAATAAATTAAGTCCAGAGAGACTTCTACAAAGAGCTGAGGAGACATTTCTTAAAGGTGATTATGCTAATGCTATTAGAGGATATGGGTTGATTTTAAAAGATTATCCAACACTTGATGATGCTAGGATAGGTGTATTTTTGAGCGATTTGGGTATTGAGAGAGAAGATGAAGCTCAGGCTCTTTTTGACTATTATCAAGTGATAAAAGATGAGAAAGAGAATGCTGTTGAGATTATATCTAATATTATAGATACGCTTGATAGTACCAAATACCAACTAGAAGAGCTTTTGATTAATCCTATTGAAGAGCAGATAGATTATGGTGATGGTATTCGATATAGTGACTTTTTGGAATTAGTGGAGAGTAGAGGAGACTTCAAGAAGACATTTGAAGATATTATGTTCTCTACCAAGGTGATTATTAGTAGTAAAGATGAGTTTATAGACTTTGTTAAGCACTTATCATCAGAAGGGTTTTATCAGATGGCATTGAACTATCTTGACTCATCAGATAAGCTATTTGGGAATGACCAAGATATATTAGAACTCTATAATACAATCAAAGAGGTGAAGTAGTGAAGATAGATTTTATCAAAGATGGGTATAAATCTATTACAGATGATACAAAAGCTATAGATAGTGATACTATTTTTATCAAAACAGCACAAAATAGTAAATATTTTGAAGCACTTAATCCTAAACCTCCTAGCATAAGTGTAGAAGAGGTAATCTCTTTTTGGGATATAGATAAGCTTCAAGTTGTAGGTGTGACTGGTACAAATGGCAAAACTACCGTGACAGCAGGGATATACTCACTCTTACTTGATTTGGATGAGAAACCTGCTCTACAGGGTACTCGAGGACTTTTCGCACTAGAACAACGCATAGAAGAGAAGAGTATGACTACTCCATCTATATTAGAGACACTTTACAATATGAAGCAGAGTTTGGATTTGGGGTGTGAGAATTTTATAATGGAAGTAAGCTCTCACGCTATTGCACAAAATCGCATAGAGGGGATTAAATTTGCTCTTAAAGTTCATACAAATGTGACAAGTGACCATTTAGATTATCACGGTACTGTAGAAGAGTATAGACGAGTTAAGAGTCTCTTTTTTGCTGATGAATCTCCTAAACTACTCAATAAAGATGATATAAAAAATATAAATTATAATCCAATAAATGCACAAAGTTATGGAGTAGATGAACCTGCAACTTTTAAAGTCCAAGCGTTTTCACTACTTAATGGTATAACAGCAGGTATAAAGCACTTGCAAACCGAGGCTACATTTCACTCTCCGATGGTAGGTTTGTTTAATCTTTTTAATATAATGGCATCAATTGGTGCTGTAGAGATGCTTACTCATAAAGGTATAGAGAAGATATGTAAAGAGGTAGAGTATTTTGCAGGAGTATCAGGACGAATGGAAGTTATTAGCCGTGAGCCTTTTGTGATTGTAGATTTTGCTCATACAGCTGATGGTATTGCACAGGTGTTGGACTCTATGAAAGATAGAGATATGTCTGTGGTATTTGGTGCAGGTGGAGATAGAGACAAGACCAAACGCTCACAGATGGGTGCAGTTGTAGGACGATATGCCAACAAAATATATGTCACAAGTGATAACCCTAGAGGGGAAGTATCTGAGATGATACTTGAAGATATACTCATAGGACTTCACGGTAAAGGTGGAGTAACTGCTACACCAGATAGAAGATTGGCTATTAAGATGGCGTTAGATGCGTTAGAGAAAGATGAAATTCTACTTATTTTGGGTAAAGGTGATGAGGAGTATCAGGAGATAAAAGGAGTCAAATACCCTTTTGATGATAGAGTGGTAGTTAGGGAACTTTTGGGTGAATAGTTTTAGTTTAAAAACTCTCTTAGCGCTTCTATTGATTATAGCACTCTCTATCTCATACTTTTTCTTGCCAAAATCTGTTTTATCTTTTGATAATAAGCTTAGAGATTTTCTCTTTGTGATGCGTGGAGAGTTGCCCAAGAGTGATAGTGTGGTAATTGTAGATATTGATGAAAAAGCACTTAAACAGCTAGGGCAATGGCCATGGTCAAGAGATATATTTGCCGAACTTATCACAAGATTAGGAGATGCCAAAGCGAAAATAATAGGACTTGATATAGTCTTTGCAGAAGATGATAGAACCTCACCTCATAAATTTAAATCTTATAACTCAAATCCTAATGAAAAACTAGCTAACTATGATGAGATGTTGGCAAAATCTTTTGCCTCTACTCTTGTTGTGGGTGGATATGTATTTACAGATGAAGAGAGTAGTAGCACAGCCATACCTATTATTCCTGCTCAATTTCTCTCCAAAGGGGAGAGTAGAAGAGGGTGGATTGATGAGTTTGATAGTGTAACAATAAATATCCCTATACTTCAAAATGCTCTCTCTTCAAGTGGATTTTTTAATAATAGTCCTGATGAGGGTGGTATGATACGAAATATGCCTCTAATAATCCCTTATAAAGGTGTGATATATCCATCTCTTGCATTGGAGATGGTACGACTCTCTAGCAATAATACTAAAGTTATAGTGGAAGATAATAGTATATCATTTGGAGATTATAAAATACCTATAGACTCTAAGGGTGAATTAACTCTTAATATTAGAGGGGCAAAAAAACATTTTAATTATATTAGTATTGCTGATATAATGGATGGCTCTTTTAATCCTAATAATATAAAAGATAAATTTGTACTTATTGGAACATCTGCTATGGGATTGGTGGATTTAAGGGCTACTGTCTTTGATAAAATGATACCAGAGGTGGAGATACATGCTAATATGATAGATAATATTCTTAGTGCTGATTTCCTTAGAAAACCGAGTGAACAAACTATCTATAATATCTTTATTATGCTTTTTGTCGTGATTATATCAATGATAATATTTTCTATTATCAAATCATGGGCTATTATCCCTGTGGCGATTATTTTGGTCTATCTATTTTTTAAAATATTTTATGCTCTGCTTTTTGATTATGGTATTGTTTTAAATCTATTTTTCCCTATGATAGCCTTTTTATCTACTCTTTTTTTATCTATATCTATTGATTATCTTATCTCATCAAGACAGAAAGAGGAAGCTAAAAGAATGCTTGGCAAAAAGGTATCTGTGGCTGTAATGGATTATCTACTGGAGCATTCAGCCGAAGAGATGGTAATATCAAAAGAGGTAGAGGCTACAGTATTTTTTAGTGATATTCGTTCATTTACACAAATCTCTGAGACGATAGGCTCTCCTGATAGATTGATTAAGATGCTCAACCAATATATGACACCGATGGTAGATTCTATTATGAAGTATAACGGTACGATTGATAAGTTTATCGGTGATGCGATTATGGCATATTGGAATGCACCACTAGAGATACCTCAACACGCAGATAAAGCTCTCAAAAGTGCAATCGCTCAGATAGAGATGTTAGAAGATATAAACAGAGAAATCCAAGCAGAGTACAATGTTACTATCAAGATAGGTATAGGACTACATACAGGCAAAGTAACAGCAGGAGATATGGGTTCAGAGGGGCGTTCTGATTATACTATAATCGGTGATAATGTAAATTTAGCTTCAAGATTAGAGGGATTAACAAAACAGTATGGAGCTGATATTCTTATCTCTAATGCTACCTACACTCATCTCACAGATATTTATAATATTCGTCCTATAGATTTAGTAAAGGTCAAAGGCAAGAGTGAAGCGATTGAGATTTTTGAAGTGATATGTGATAATAAAAATATATCACATAGTGAGATAGAAGAATACAAAAAGGCGATAGATTACTTTAGAGATGCTAAGGTAGAAGATGCTTATGATATATTTGTCTCTCTTCAATTAGAAAATCCAAGTAAGCTTTATAAATTTTATATAGAGAGATGTAAATCATTTATGGACAATCCAGATAGAGAGTTTACAGCAATTTTGAAAATGACTACTAAATAGGAGAGTCTAATTCATAAGTATCTACACAAGTTAAAACTCCATCATTCCAACCCTTTTGCCTCTTTCCATCTGTAGCGTAACTGTTTTACAAAGACTTTATCTAGTGCATCTACAGAGGAGATATAGAGTATGAAGCTACTATTATCTTTAGTTGTTATAGTAATTGTGGTATTGTTACTTGTTGTTTTAGCATAAATAACATCTATCTTTTTAATATTGTTAAAATTAGCTTTTTTGATATAGAGTTTACCATCTTCTTTCCAATAAGAAAATACATTATTTTGTGTAAATCCATTACCATCATCTCGTAATATCAAAAATGCATCACTATAGAAATATAGAAGTTTCTCATTAGGAGGGAATATCCCTTTTCTATGCATATATTGTATATCATATTTTATTAGCTTATCTCCTGTGACTACAGTTTCACTAGGAAGAATAGACATCTCTTTTCCAAATACAATTATGATTAATGGTATAAATATCAATACCGAAAAGGTGTGTCTTAATTTCCATTTTGAGTGATAAATATAAGCTTTTGAAGTAGTTGTATTGATATAATTGATATAGTTTGCTAAAGGTATAAGAAAAAGAGGTGTAATTATAACTGCTACTAAGGATATAATTCCCTCTTTACTACTAATTATTTCACTTGCAAAAAATAAAATTGCAAATAAAATAGCAAGTGGTTTGAGGAGAACTCTATTTTCATCAAAACGCCTTTTACTATCTTCTTCTAGTGAGGCATAGATAGGGTAGTACCAAAAGCTATAAAAGATACCTCTAGCTACTGGCATAATTGAACTATTATCTCTTTTCTTCTGATAGATATAGTTTCTATAAAACCAATAGAAAAGATAGATATTAAAACTTAGAATAGAGAGAGTGAGCAGTTTGGTTAGAGATATTGGATAAAAAATAGCTTCAGGGAACTTTGGCTCTTTTTTTGCATCTAATCGCCAACTGATAAAGATATACAAAAATGCCAAAATATATACCAATATAGTTAAAAGTATAATATTATCCATAATATCAGTATTACTATCTTCTGGTATTATAGTCTTTGGTTTTTTGAAATATTGAACAATTCCATAATCTAAGAGATTCATAGCCTTACCTCTCTCTATCATATACTCATCTATCTTATTAGCAGGTACATAATCAGTTTTTGAGAAGTAGTTATAACTGAGTATATATTTAGAGTAGCCTCATATCTACTCCAACCACAACACATCAATAGTTGGTGGAATCAAAAATCTTAGAGGCAGACCAACCATACCAATACCACTACTAATAAAAATTTTACCATTTTTATACTCATACAATCCCTTATCCCAAAGTATATCTCCTCTAACAGGAATAACTTTTTTGTATAAATAAGGGATGCGTACTTGTCCACCGTGGGTATGCCCTGCTAGTGTTAAGTCAGGATAGTGATGTTTTTTAGTCTTTAGTAGTGTATCGGGATTGTGTGTCAAAACTACAAGATTATCCTCTTTTGAGTAGCTATCCAATAACTCAACCTTGTCATTTTCTGCCCAATTACTTCCTAGCCCTAATAGTGTCACACCATTTAGCTCTATAGCACGATTGGTGATAATATGAACACCCAAATCTTGGAGAGCAGTTTCAAGTGGGACTCGTATATCAGCTCCTGGTCTCTGCCTATCGTGATTACCCAATACAGCATATATAGGTACTTTCACTCTCTGCAAAGATGCAAAAAGTTTGTGAAACTGATTAGGATTAGGCTCATAAGTAAAATCCCCTGCAATCAAGAGAGCATCAATATCTAACTTTGCTACTTTCTCTACAATTCTTTCCATTATTAATTCATCATTGTAAATACCTAGATGTATATCAGAGATAAGTGCATATTTGGCTTTAAATCCTACATTGATTTTATATTGGTGAACCAATAGTATCTGAGGCTCAATAAAACGAGCATATATAAAAAGTAGTGATAGTATTATTAATATAATATGACGTTTGTTTATAAACCATATCAATAGAGGGAATATAAGCCAAGAGCCATAATATATAAAAAGTTTAAGCTCTATCATTTATTACTCTTTTTATTAGCACACTCCACACATCGTACACTCTCAGGTCTAATACTCATCCTACCCATTCCTATAAATTCTTCACACTCAATACATATCCCAAATGACTCTTTTTCTACACGATATAGAGCATTGGTAAGCCGTGAGAGTCGTATATTGGATTCATCCAATACACGATTATTTACATGCATCTCACCCATAGCCTCTAGTCGTGTAAGCCGTCCTAGTGAACAGTCAGGTGCTATTGGTTTAGTTTTTTCTGTAAGTATCTCTATCTGATTTTTGAGTCCTACTATATCTTCTTCTATTTTTGTCTTGATAATTTTTTTTTCTTTTTTATTCATTTTATCTCTTTATGGTATAGTATATTATTATAACCAAAATTTACTCAATTAGGAGCAGGTATGGCAGAATTAAATAGTGATATAGAGGGAGTGTTGAGAGAGTATATTAAGTTTCTTAAAGAAGAGGAGTATTTTGAAGCCCATGAGGTACTAGAGGAGTCTTGGCACTATTTGAGGTCTATCAAGTCTCCTTTGGTAAATTTAGTCAAAGGGCTTATAAATGGAGCTATAGCATTTGAACATATTAAGCGAGATAAAAAAAATGCGTCAATTAAAGCAAAGAAAGTCATAATTTCTTACGATAGATATAAGGGTTTATATTGTGATAGTATAGAGTATGCTTTTTTATTTAAAGAGGCAATTATGATAGTGGAAGAGTTGAGGAAGAAAGAGGGTATTTAATCCCTTTGAAGGATAAATATTGCTTTCGAGTTTTGTAGATTTTTTAGAATAATACTATTTATACTTGCAATTTTATTGAGTCTCTTCTCACCCTTTATCAATTCAAGTACCAATTTTGTCTTTAGATTTGTACTTTATATGGTACTGTACCAATAATCGGTCATGCATCTCAATTAGTGATACAATTTTGAGATGCATAACCTATTTTTCTTGGAGTATTTTAGATAGTAAAAGCTACCTAAATTTATCCACCATATCCCTTAACTCTTTCTTATCTATTTTAATAGTCTTATCACCATTTTTACGGATATATAGTCTGTTTACCATCTCTTCTACCTTTTCATCTTCGCCCATTTTACTATATAGTAGTTTGAGTGCTTCTTCTTCTGAGTATATATTTTTTCTTCTTAGTGTTGGTATTTTATTCCATATTATTATCACAGATGTACCTAATAGAAATGATACTATTAGCATCCACCACTCTACTCCATTTACTTGAACTTCTACTATCTTCTCTACTATTTTTTCTACTATTATCTCTTTTGGTTTTATAGGTGCTATAGGTACTATTATACCTGTCTCTACTACACCTTTGGGTTTCGTTATAGATGTTTTGGCTACTCCTTCTATTTTGATATCAAAGGAGTCTATATTTAACTCTTTTAATTCACCTTTGGTAGTTAGCATAGTTAGCTCTACTTTTGGTATTGTAAAGTCTATATCTGATATGAAAGCGAAGCTTTTAGTGTAGCTACTCTCTATCTCATCATCCACTACCGTTGTCTCTATTTTGGCATCGTTTGTATATATTGTTACGCCATCTATCTCATATTTAGGGAATTCAAAAATCTCTAAGTTTCCTTTACCCTCTATCCTTATCGTGAGGTTTACAGGTTTATTTGGCTTTACTCGTTGATTATCTACAGTTGTCTCTACCTTATAATCTCCTATCATATCACTATCTTCTGATTGTGGTGTGACTTCTATTTTTATTATATTTGAGATTGTCTCTTTCCACTGTGTCCCAAACATCATACCAAACATATCTTTTCTCATTCTATCTTGTACACCAATTTTGGCTTCGGCTGGTTTGATAGTGAAGTTACCCTCAGATATTGCTGTTAAGATATATTTTAACTCTTGAATTTGATATTTATCTTTTTGGTACTCTCTAGGTTTAGAGCCCTCTTTTACCAAAAATCCTGCAAATCCAGGTGGAGTATATTGTATATTTTGTGAGAGTCTTACTCCATTTTTGAGTGAGAAATATAGAGTAATCATAAATGATTCACCTATCGTTACTTTGGTTTTGGTCGTATTTAGCTCTAGTAAAAATAGAGCCGTACCCTCTTTTTTTGCTGTTTTTGTTTTGATTACTTTTATATCTATTGGAGTTGTATTATACTCTTTACCATCTATTTTAACTCTATAAGAGGGTATTGTTAAATCTTTTTTAGGTATAAATACAATATTTTTAGTAGTAGAAGTCTCATAAGTTTTACCATTCATTCCAAAAGTAAAAGAGCTACTAGAACTCTGTGAACTACTTGTTATAACATTACCTGCTACTGCGCTAATCCTAGGAAATACTATATTTTCACCTATAGCTTTAATCTCTAAATTTACACTATTTCCTGCTATTAATGTAGTGATAGATACTCTAGCTTTTACACTATCCCCATATATTGATGATATACCAAATATCAATATCAATACAATTTTTACTATACTACTTCTATTACCAAGGTCTCTCATATTTACTCCTCTCTCCCTTTTTAGGTTCACCCATCTGATACATCATCGTAGGTGTTCTTTTCTGTCCCATCTTCTTCATAAGACGCTTAATCTCTTTCTCTCTCTCTTTGTCCTCTTTAGTCTTCATCTTCTCTTTTTTTGATTTTTCATCTTCCGGTCTATTCTTTTGGTCTTTACCATTTTTACCTGCCTCCTGCTTTTTTGCATCTTTGGCCTCTTTTTTCTTGTCATCTTCTTTGCTATCTTTATCCTCTTTTTTCTTACTATCTTTTTTCTTTTTGTCCTTATCTTCTTTCTTCTTATCTTGTTTTTTTGATTTACCCTCATTCTTTTTGTTATCTTTTTTATTCTCTTTCTCATCTTCTTTATTTTTTTTCTTTTTGTCTTTTTTATCTTTCTTCTTATCTTTATCATCTTTGTCTTTACCTTTTTGCTTCTTCTTCTCTTCTTCTTCTTTTTTCTTCTGCTTTTTTGCAATATCTAGGTTAAACTTAACATCTTCATCATCTCTTATCTTTAGAGCCTTTTCATAAGACTCTATAGCTTTATCTAGCTCTTTATTTTGAAAATGGCTATTGGCAATATTATATTGTCTTGCCAACTCATCTACACCCTCTGCTCTCTCATAAGCTTTGATAGCCTCTTCATATTTTTTATCTTTGTATAGTGCATTACCTATATCATACTCTTTTTGAGGTGATGAGGCATCTATACTTTGGAGAAGCTCTGCACTCTTTGCATACTCTTCTGACTGATATGCCTTATTGGCTTCATCTATAGTCTCAAAGTCTTTTAGTCCTCCATAAGAGTAGATGGAGGAGATTATTAATAATGTTATTATATTTTTCATATTTTTTCCTCACTTTGCATTTTTTCACTTTTGCTTTTGTCTCTTCTTTGTGGAAATGAGCTAAATCCTATCAATAAAAAGAGTAATCCAAATGCCAAAGGATAGTAAAAATACTCTGCTCTATCTTTGATAGTGACCTCACCGTGTTTCTTCTTCTTATATTTAGCTCTTATCACAGATACAAGCTCTTTTATATCAGCTTTTCCATTGGAGGCTATAACAGATGCCCCTCCACTCTTTTGAGCCAATTTACCTATGGCATCATTCCTCTGAGTTATCGCTACTGTACCATCTGCTAGATTAAATAGTTTGCCATTTTCATCTATTACAGGAGCTCCTTTTTCTGTACCTACCAACACTACAAATAGCTCAATAGAGTTATCTTTAAGTATCTCTTCAAAGCCTTTGATAGCCTCTTCATCTCCACCATCAGTGAATAGTACCAATATCTTTGGTTTCTTCTTCTCTAATAGAGAGTTTGCCAAAACTCCTAAAGCATTAAAATCAGTTGAACCCATATTGATATATGAATCATCAACCCCACCTATCATCATCTTTAGAGTCTCTTTATCACTGGAAAATGGAGCTAATACAAACGGACTATATGCAAATGCCACTATACCGATATTATCAGTAGGCATAGCATCAAAAAATTGACTCATCTTCTTTTTGGCAAATTGAAGACGGTTGGGATATATATCCGTACTTCTCATAGAGCCTGAAATATCAAGGGCACTCAAGATGGTCAAACCCTCTACAGCTACGACTTTATCTTTTTTCTCTATTACAGGTCTTGCAACGGCTACTATCATCAAAAATAGTGCAAATAATATAAGAAGATTACGAATAACCATCGGTAGGTTATCATCAGTAGCACTTAGTCTCTTTAAAACTTTCTCATCAAATATCCGTGAAAGATTATCTTTGTTTGTAGAGAGAAGAAATACAAAAACAAGAAAAGGGAGTATCAATACCCAAAAAAATTGTGGATTTACAAAACTCATCTTATCCCCCTGCTATTTCTAAAATATAAGAAAAGAAGTAGAGATAATATAGATAAAAATAGAGGATAAATATATAGATATGTGTGTAAAACTACCTTTTTATTATCTATTTTTGTCACCTCTAGTTTGTCTATCTGCTCATAAATACGAGTTAATCCATCTATATCTACAGCACCAAATGCCAATCCTTTTCCTGCTTTTGCCAACTCTTCTAAATATAAAGCGTTATAATCTCCATCAGCACCTATACCGATAGCATATAGCTTAATATTATGTTTTTTTATCATATTTATCACATCTGCTGATGTAACTTTACTCATATTATCTACTCCATCTGTAAGAAGTATCGCTATCTTAGATTTAGACTTACTTTTACTAAGAAGATTATAACTTTGGACTATCGCATCATTTATAGCTGTTCTCTTCCCTGCTACTCCTAATCTCTGCATCTTGGTAATACTGGTCAAAAACTTCTTCTCAAATGTCAAAGGTGAAGAGATAAAAGAGATATCGGCAAAAGTAACCATACCTATACGGTCATCTTTTCGTCTCTCTATAAAATCAGATACAACATCTTTAACAGCGTCAAATTTATTTTGTCTTGTATTACTAAGGTCAAATCCCATCTGACGCATAGAGTCACTAGAGTCTAATATAAGCACTATATCTCTACCCTCTTTTTTGGAGTTTGAGTAGCTTTTGGTGATTACAGGAGAAGCAAGGGCTACAATAGCTGTAGTGATACCTATCCACTTTAGCCATACTAGATATGAGCTTTTTTTGGCATTTGTCACCATAAGCCTCTGTACATGAGGGAAAAATATCGCCCTACCCCTCTCTTTACACCACTTTGCACATATTATAAAAACTAAAATCAGTCCCAATAGATATGGGTATTGAAAATTAAATCCGTCCATCTGCTACCTGCACATAGAGGTTAAATTTTGCTTGTGTATCATCATCCACTTCATCCACCTCTTTTTTGTATTTATACTGCTCCAACATCTCTTCAAGCTGAGAAAAAAGCTCTCTCTTTCTATCATCTGTTGCCAAAAGTCGTGCATAATGAGTCGCTTTATATGCGGACTCTTTGGTATCGCTCCAATCTATCTTTTTAAGTTCTCTCAAATACTCTTTAGCTCTATTTACTTTTCTACTCTGCCATAGCCTCTTTATCAAGAAAAAAATGATTATAGTTACAAGGGTTATCCCAAAACTAATAAGCCCCCAGTAGATA
This sequence comes from Sulfurovum sp., assembly GCA_045267865.1. Lineage (GTDB taxonomy): Bacteria > Campylobacterota > Campylobacteria > Campylobacterales > Sulfurovaceae > Sulfurovum. Next base: position 19,082 of record JASFZJ010000042.1, read on the forward strand.
TAGTAACTAATATCAGGTATCTCTAGTAGAGGTTTTATATCTTTTATCTCTTCCATATTATCTCCTCATGCTCTTCATTAGTTTGGCTATTGGCTCTTCATCTGTGTATATTTTAGTAAATCTTATACCCTGCTTTCTAAACTGTTTGTAGAGTTTTTCATCATTATCATGTAGAGATTTTTTATATCTATTGAGTAGCTTTGTATCTATATTATCCTCAAAACTCTCTCTAGTCTCCATATCCACAAGCCGTAAATAACCTAAAGATTGTGGGTTCTCTTCAAATCTATCTCGTACCATCACAGCAAATACATCGTGTTTTTTGGAGAGTATATTGAGGTCAATATCTCCTACGAAATCAGAGAGTATAAATATAAGTGCTTTTTTCTTTATACGATTGTGTAGTGTCTCGATAAGAGCATCGAAATTACCCTCTTTCCCTAGTGCATCAAAATCCACTATATCACTCACAGCTTTATGTACAGCAAAGAGTTTTTTGCTCGGTTTGGTCTTCTCATATAATTTATCTGCAAAAATAATATGAGAAAAAAGGTCACTATTTTTGACAGCTGAGAAACCCAATATAGAGACCGTTTGGGCTATAATATCAATCTTTTGTTTCACCGTCCCAAAATATGTAGAGCCACTAAGCATAGAGACCACGACAACATTAAGCTCTCTCTCCTCTTTGTATATCTTGACAAAAGGTTTACCTAGTTTGGCTGTAGTCTTCCAATCTATCTTACGGACATCATCACCATAAACATATTCACGAAGCTCTGCAAACTCAAACCCTTCACCCTGAGATAGAGAGGAGTTATTACCCAACATATCTCCATAGACTTGCTTTTTGGTTTTGAGAATTATTTTTTTGACTGTTTTGTTCATAATATTGTCCTAAGGTATTGGAACAGCAGCTAAAATCTTCTCTATAATATCATCTTGAGTTATCTCTTCAGCCTGAGCCTCATAAGAGAGTATAATACGGTGACGCAAAATCTCTTTGGCAATATAAGCTACATCTAAAGGAGATACAAAATCTCGCCCTTTAAGATAAGCTATAGCACGAACAGCCTTATACATATCAATACTTGCACGAGGACTCGCACCAAACTCAATATAATGAGAAAGCTCATCCAACCCATAAGCCTTAGGGTCTCTTGTAGCAGATACAAGCTCAATAATATATTTCTCTACCTCTTCATCTATATGAATAGCCAAAGTCTCATTACGAATAGTCTCCAAATCTTCTTTTGAAGCCACTTGCTCTATCTTCCCAAAGCTATTATTAGCCACACGACGAGCTATCTCTAACTCCTCTTCTTTGGTATTATATCCCACTACCACTTTCATCATAAATCTATCAAGTTGAGCCTCAGGAAGCTCATAAGCACCCTCTTGTTCCACAGGGTTTTGAGTAGCCATAACAAGGAAAGGTAAATCTATCTTAAAACTCTCATCACCAATAGTAACTTGTCTCTCTTGCATCACTTCAAGCAACGCAGACTGCACTTTTGCAGGAGCTCTGTTTATCTCATCTGCTAGTAAAAGGTTGGTAAATACAGGACCTCGTTTGATTTTAAAGCTATTATCAGATGGGTCATAAATCTCTGTACCTATAATATCAGAGGGGAGAAGGTCAGGAGTAAACTGAACTCTATTAAACTTTAGCCCAAGAGTTTGAGCTAGTGCATTAACAGCAGTTGTTTTGGCCAATCCTGGTACACCCTCTAGTAGAATATGCCCACGACAAAGCAACCCTGTTAAAAGTCCCTCAACCATTTTATCTTGACCTACCAATACTTTAGAAATTTCTGTTTTTATATTTTGTATGATTTGACTCAAAGTACTCTCCTAAGATTTTTAATTGAAATATTATACTTCTATGAGGTTAATTGAATGTTAATATTCTAAATATCTATCATCTCTTTTGGAATAGAGTATCAATTATTGCATAATCAATACTCTATAAGCTCTCCATCTAATGTTTTAAGAAACTCTACTACATCAGCTATTTGAGCTTTATCAAACTCATATCCAAGTTGATATTTACTCATAAGTCTAACAGCCTCTTCTAGTTTATCTACAGCTCCATTGTGAAAATATGGAGCTGTTTTTGTGATATTTCTAAGTATTGGTACTCTAAATTTAAGAGTACCATCTCTACCCAAAAAACCACCTATATTTTCAAAAGGAAATGGACTCTCTTTGCGTTTTAGATTGTCTGTAATACCAATATAGTCAAAAAGATAACTCCTAAGTGGGAACTTCTGCACACTCTCACCTCCTAGGCTCATACCAGAGTGACACCCTTTGCACCCTTTGGTGATAAATAGTGCCATTCCTCTTTTGGCTTGAATACTCATAGCACTACTATTTCCATCTAAGAATTTATCATAATCACCTCTAGTAAAGAGAGTCCTCTCATATACGCTTATAGCTTTTAACAGATTCTCATAAGTTATATTTTGCTCATTAAATATGCTCTTAAATTTTTGAACATAAGATATATCTTGGTTTAATCTTCTCTCTATCTCTTGTGGAGTTATACTCATCTCAAAAGATGCTGTAATAGGACCATTGGCCTGATGTTCCAAATCTTCTGCACTACCATCCCAAAATAGAGACTTAGCAATAGCGATATTAAGCACTGTAGGAGAGTTTAGATGGTGTGGATTGGCTCTTGATTTGTAACCTATAGCAGTGGCAAGGTTATCATCTCCTCCCTCTTTAAGTTTATGACAAGTAGCACAACTGATACTCATATCAAGAGAGAGCCTCTTATCATTAAATAGCTCTCTACCTAGAGCTATCTTATCTCTTGATATAGGATTTGATGAGGTATCTACTACTTTTAAAAGCTCTTTATATGTTTTGGGAGTGGGTAACATACCTATAGATAAAGCCTTCTCTTTTAGTGCATCATCACTAAATTTAACTACTTCTCTTTGAGGTAAAATAGAGGGGAGTAGTAGTATAAAAATAATAACAAACATCGTAATTAATATGGGGTATAAAAATCTTTTCATCACACAACCTCTCTATCTTGAATTATCTTCTATTATAATAGAGAGATATAGATATTATATTGATAAGTGTCAAGACTTTATAAAAAGCTTCAATACTTGTAGTATTTGTGTTAGAATTACTGTAACTTTGGTATAATTCACTAAAAAGAGTCTCTTATGGTATTTGGTTCTATATCTTATCTCAATCTTCTGCCTTTTCAGGTTTTTCTCAAAAAGTATATCTCTAGCAGTGCTACCAAAATGAGCCTACACTACAAAAGAGCTGTACCCTCCACTATCAACAAAGCACTAAAAAGAAGAGCCGTACACGCAGGATTTATCTCATCTATCAGCTCACAAAAACACAAATGCACCAATTTAGGAATAATAGCCAACAAAAATGTCTATAGTGTCCTACTACTCAAAGGTCAAAACCAATCAGACCCTGCATCAGCCTCGTCTAATCAATTAGCAAAAGTACTAAATCTCAAAGGTAGAGTGCTTATCGGTGATGAGGCATTGAAGTATCATCTAGCAGGTGGAGAAGCGATAGATTTGGCAAATGAGTGGTACAAAAAGAGCTCTTTACCATTTGTATTTGCAAGACTCTGTTTTAATAAACACAAAAAAGAGATAGAGAAACTAGCCAAATCATTTGAAAATAAAAAAATAAAAATACCTCAATATATCCTCAAAAGAGAAGCCAAAAAGAGAGGTATTACACCCAAAGAACTAACTTGGTATTTAGGACATATATATTATAAAATGGATGACAAGGCTTATAAATCATTGAAGTTATTTTTTAGGTTGAGCATGACTACTCCAAAAGGTAGCTAACTAAAATACATATTCATTATCAGTTTAAAAATAGCTAAAAGTTTGTAATATATCATAATCTCTGATATTTAAAGCTCTATTGCTTATTTAAAAAATCATAACGAAAGAAAAAAAATGAAAAAAATCTTACAAGACAACACAAAAGAAGAGTTATCGCAACTCATTAAACCATCATTTAGAGCCAATCAGATATATCAATGGATTTATCATAAATATGCTACGAGTTTTACTGATATGAAAAATCTCCCTCAAAAGATGAGAGATAAGCTTGAAGAGGAATATACTATATCTCCTCTAAAAACGATAATGGTGCAAGATAGCAAAGATGGTAGCCGTAAATATCTCTTTGAGCTATATGATGGGCATACTATTGAGGCTGTACTACTTTTGATGAGAGGTAAGGAGTATCATGATGATGGTTCTGTGAAACATCAAAAGAGATATACGGTCTGTATCTCCTCGCAAGTGGGGTGTAAAGTTGGATGTGCATTTTGTCTGACGGCAAAAGGTGGATTTATCCGTAACCTCTCTGCTGGTGAGATTACTGAACAGCTTCGTATGATAAAAAAAGATAACTCTATAGATGCCAATCGTCGTGTAAATATCGTCTATATGGGTATGGGTGAGCCGTTGGATAATTTTGATAATGTCGTAAAATCGGTTAATATATTTGCTGATTGTGATGGTATGGCTATTGCTACACATAGACAAACTATATCAACTTCAGGGCTAAGTAGCAAGATAGAGAAGCTTGGTAAACTGGAATTGGGCATTAATTTGGCTATCTCTCTTCACGCTGTAGATGATGTATTGAGAGAAAAACTAATGCCTATAAATAGAGCTTATAATATTGCTTCTATTATCAAGGCTGTTAAAGACTTTCCTATCAATGAACGCAAAAGGGTGATGTTTGAGTATCTTGTGATAAAAGATGTCAATGATGATATAAGTTCAGCTAAGAAGCTACTTTCACTTCTTAATGGGATAAAAGCAAAGGTAAACTTGATATACTTCAATCCTTATGGTGGTACGGAGTTCAAAAGACCTGAGCCAAAAGATATGAAAGCATTTCAAGAGTATCTCACTTCAAGAGGGCTTCACTGTACTATAAGAGAGTCTAAAGGATTGGATATTTCAGCAGCATGTGGACAGTTAAGAGAACAAGAAAATAAAAAAGGAGAAAGATAATGCCTACTTTAGAGATATTTATGTTAGGATTTGTTGTATTGGTGGTAGGTGTAGGTTTGGGTTGGTTTATATATGATAGTAGGAGTGATGAGGAG
>JASFZJ010000043.1:0-5896 GCA_045267865.1 Sulfurovum sp.
TTACTTTTTTTTCATATTTTTGATATACTTCTTGAATATATTTCCCTACATTTTCAAACTCATCAAATCCAACTTTACCTTTGAACTCTTCTATAATTCCTGTTGATTTTTCAATATAAGTACCAAAAGTTTTAGCAAAGTATTCATCTTGAATATTTATTTCAAGTTTTTTAATGCCATCTGGGAGAAAAACTTTTTTTGAAAAGTTCATAAAATCATGAGTTGTTATATTTTTAATAGCTTGTTCTTTTGAAAGAAAATCAACAATAGTTTCAAATTTCTTAAAATCATCGAAATTACTAATATCTCTATCCATCTCTAATAATACATGAATTTTCAAACTATTATCAGTTTGTAAATCATAAATCATATTTTTTAAAGTTTGATTATCAATTACTCTAATATCTATACTAAGATTCTCTTTTCTCAATTCATCAATCTTATGATGTACATCTCTATGAATATTCTTAAACTTATCATTAATTACAAAGTGCCACTGAGTAAAAGTCCACTTTTCTTCTTTAGCTCTTTGAAAATCATGTTCAAGTTTCTTTATAGCATTTGTAGCTTCAATCTTTTCAGGTGCATAAACTTGTAAAACTAACTCTCCTGCTAAATAGCCATCATTTGCACCATCACCTTTTGCACCTTGTGGTTTAATACCAACTAGATTAGGATATTTAATTTTATATAACTTAACAATAAAGTCTTCAAAATCATTACCATCTTTTTTATAAAATGCTAATTCAATTTTATCATCTATATCAAATAATGTTGGCATTATAAACTCCTATATTTCATTAAAAATATTATACTATAAATATGTTTTAAAAAAGTTTTTGACTTCGTTCATCCAAAGGAAACGAACCGTTTAGGTTTCTTGGAGTTAATTTTTTTGCTAATTTATCTAATGTAGATTTTGCTTTTAATCATAGAAATAGCCGATTTAGACAAGCCAAAGATGACATGTTCGTTTTGTCTTTTTATTGAAATATTGGGCATCGTCCCTAGGTAGTTCACACTTTCAGACTTTCACATCTTGAAAATAGAGACTCTGCCCACATATAAGGTAACTTTTTACTTTTTGATTGGCAAAGAGTGTAAACTACTTTTGTAGGATTAGGGACGATGTCCAAAATAGTGATAATTATGTCTCTCTAATCTTTGTAAAATTACAAAGTGCCAAATAGAACCAACAATATAAGCACCTTTAATGCTACTATAATTATTTAACTCCACAGCACTAACTAACTCAACATTCCTCTAATCTCATCTTCATCTATCATATCTTTTTCATATTTCACAACAGCTATATGCTCAGTCTCATTTACATACGACTCTACTATCGCTTCGTGAGAAGTCAATGCAGATACTCTATCTCTATCAAATGTATCTAGTGATAGATATACATTTCCTCTATTATTTGGACTAGGCATTGTTGCTACCCAAATAAACCATAATACAGATATTCCCACAACTACCAATGCTAAAGTCTCTCTATCGTAGTTTTGCATTAAATAACCTGCTAATATACCACCAAAAAATATCCCTGTGTAGGCAAATGTATTCGCTACACCTAACGCTGCACCTTTCTGGTGGACTTTAGCAAATTTGGCTACAAAACTCTGTAATAATGGTTCAAACATATTAAAGCCGATAAAAAATAGTACAACACCTACAATAAATACCCAAGGAGTTGAGGCAAAACCCATAGCGACAAAGCCCAAAAGTATAACAGCTACAGAAATCATAAATATCTCTTTACCTTTACCATATTTCTCTCCAAATATCGCAGCAGGTGCCATCGCAAGAACTCCAAATATCATCGCAGGAAGATATACTTTCCAAAGTTCCATTTTATCCCAACCAAATCCACCATCTTCTACACTATGAGTCATAACCATAGGAATTATAAAAAATGCCATAGTCATAATTGATGAGTGAAAAAGAAAAGTAATATACATACGAGTAAGAGCCTTATCTTTAAATACTTCTGTAAACTTAGACTCTTCTTTACTGTATGAGTGGACGATTTTGGGTGGTTGTGGTACTGCTGTAAAGAGTATCCCAATCGCCATCACCGAAAGTATCGCTGTAATCCAAAAAAGTTTATCTATCCCCCAATATCCTCCAACAAGTGGAGCTATAATCATAGCTGCTGCAAAACTCATAGCGATAGTTCCACCCATAATAGCCATAGCATGAGCTCTCTGCTCTTCTTTGACCAAATCGGCTATCATAGCAGATACTACAGAACCAATTGCTCCTGCACCTTGAAGAAATCTACCTACTAGGAGCATATAGATATTATCACTCATTGCTGCGATTACAGAACCTGCGATAAATATCAAAAGACCAAAAAGAAGTGTTTTCTTCCGTCCGACTTTATCACTTATCATCCCAAATGGTACTTGAAATATCGCTTGTGTCAGAGCATAACCACCCACAACAAGACCTGCCAAAAACGGAGTAGAACCCTCCATATCGAGTGCATAAATAGAGAGAACTGGTAGGACAATAAAGAGTCCGAAAAATCTAAGCCCAACAATAAGGCTAAGAGGCATAATCTGTTTAATCATGGTGATACCTTTAATACGATAAAATTTGTCTCATTATAGACATATAAAGGTTAATAAGAAATGAAAATAGTTTTGGCTACATCAAATAAGGGTAAGTTGAGAGAGTTTAGAGATATGTGCAAAGATGAGGTTGTATCTTTTGGAGAGCTTTTGGGAGAGTTTGAGATAATTGAAGATGGAGATACATTTGCTCAAAATGCTCTTATAAAAGCACGAACTATCTATGACAAACTAGGTGAAGAGTATATAGTTATCTCAGATGATAGTGGAATATCTTTGCCAATATTGGACAACGCCCCAGGGATATATTCAGCACGATATGCAGGAGAGGGAGCGAGTGATAAAGATAATCTAAACAAATTAATAGAGACAATAAAATCTAAAAATATCACCAAAACTCCTGCACACTACACAGCTTCTATAGCTATAATTAGTAAATATGGAGAGTTTGTAGTGCATGGTTGGATGTATGGTGAGGTGATAGATGAGACTAGAGGAGAGGGAGGATTTGGATACGACCCGATATTTATCCCTTATGGATATGAGCAGACTTTGGGTGAGCTTGATAATGGTATAAAAAGAGAGATTTCTCATAGAAGTAAAGCGTTGGAGTTGGCAAAACCTATTTTGGGAATGTTGCAGGGGAAAGGGTAACCCCTATTTTTTATATTCTAATACAATTTATATTTTTATTGTATTAGAATACCTTAGACAATTTGTATCCTTACTAAAAAATAGCTATTTTTCTCTTCCATACCCCTCGTATTTACGGTGTTTGAAATTTTAAAAATATACTAATTTTTATTTTGGCTAAGGTATTGTATAATAATCAGGCTAATTAAATTTGATAGGTGATAAATGATGAAAAATATATATGCTATAACTATCTTCTTCATAGGCTCTCTTGCTTATGCTGACTGTGATACAATACCCAATGAGACTAGTGTCATTAAAGCGATAAAAGCAAAACAATATGATAAAGCTAAATCACTTTTGGATACACTCAAATTAGATATAAAGATATATCTAAAGAGTTGTGATAAAAGCAAAAAGATGTTTGAACAAACACATGTTACTCTACTTACTTGTGAAGCAAAACTTTCAGATTTGGAAGCAGATATAAAAAAAGATTCTCATGGTGTAGATTGTTCTAAAGTGCCTAGTAGTAGTAAGGTAGTAGAAGCAATTAATGCTTCAGATAGTGCGAATATAGAGGCTATGTATAAAAAGTATAAAAAAGATGCCTCAAACTATATAGAACACTGTGCATCACATCCAGAATATGCAACTGTATATGATGAAGTTATGTTTTGTGATGAGATGTATGATGAGTGGAAGCAATAAGGTCGTACTACTAAAACCAACTATACAATAAAACTATTTTACCCCAAAAAAGGGTAATTTAGTCATTATATATCGTTTTGTCCTAATCCAAATACATTAGATAGTGTATTTATATAGTTAAAGTACCCTGTGATGGCTACAGCCTCTAATATCTGTGCTTCACTATAGTTGGCATTTTTTATCTCATCTATATCAGATTGTTGTGTTTTATAGTTATCTTTTCGAGAAGCTTTGATACAAAAATTGAGAAGTTTTTTCTCTTCATCTGAACAGTTAATAGCATCCACACCATCTATCACCTCTTCCACCTGCTCATCACTCATCCCAAGCATTTTAGCTATATTTTTGTGTACATCCACACACATTTTACAGCCATTTTCGATAGAGATAAGAAGAGCTATTCTCTCTTTTGTACTATAAGGCAAAAGCGTCTCTTTAAGTAAAAAAGACTGTACCATATTATCAGTAGCAAAATATATATCTTCATTTAGAGCAATAAGCTCAAATATCTCTCCCAATTTCCCACTTTTTTCCAAAATAGGTTTCGCTTTCTCTTTGATTGAAGGTTTCATATCCTCATATTTACATAATTCGATGTATGCCATTTTTGTTCCTTTTGTTATAAAATTGAAGTTGATTGTATCTCAATATATCTTAGAGGTAATCCCTCTCCCACACATCAAAGTAAATTCACAATATTTACACTTCTTAGCAACAAAGCTAGTAGTTTGTTTGAGTTCTACTATCTTCTCGACAAGAGTTTTCAATTGATTCTAAAGAAAAAGTGCTATTGATATTAAATTTAATGCTCACTTTGCATCTTATATCTTTTCTGAACTTATGCCACAAAGATAGATTTATTATTTATTTTTAGTCCATTACTATAGTATTTAAAATTCATCAAAAGAGTTAATATAACATTTTATATTATCAATGAAAACAGTAACTTCAATATTTTTATTTTGAAACCCTTCGGGTAATTTATATTTACTAGAAGATGTTGGATACCATTTTTTTCTTAAAAGAGATTTGTTATTTCCATCTTTTAATACTCTTATTATAATCTTTAGTTCAAATTTATTTTTACATATTTCATTAGAACAGTAATGCCATTTAATATGAAGATTTTTATCAATAATAGAGAGTGATTCAATATAAAACCATTCATTGATAAAAATACCTACTTTGGGTTGAATGAAGATTTTATTTTTATAGAATTCTATTAGATTATCACTCATCTGATATAATAATGTCTCTTTTTCAGCCTCTGAACGCACTATAAGTAGAGAGAGATTATTTTGAAGTATTAATTTATCTTTCACTAAAATTTCTGAGTGCCTCGCATTAATAATTCTATTCCTATCTTCAGGATAAAACCGTGTTCTGTGATAAATATCATTAAAATTTAACCTATTTAAATCTTGAACTTTATCAAATATATCTGAGTCTGTTGCTAAGTTACCATCTGTAAATTTTATCTCATTAATCATAAATATTTTGATAAAATTAAAAACAAACATAATTGGAATAGGACAGTGAGCATTTTCAGAAATAGAATCTTTGGGTCTAATCCCTTCGTTTCTATATTGTGTAGGAGTTGAGGGAGCAAAATAGAGTCGTGCATACTCTTTATGAATCATTGAAGTCTTTTTAATCACGCTATCATTTGCATTATCATTTTTCATTAGATTAAGATGAATAGCTTTCTCTCTTGAATAAATAAAGCCTGTCTCTAAAATTAAAAGTGAATTAGAAATATCTGTAAAATGAAATAGATATTTTGTCCACCATTTCTGTGTACCCAAAGTTTTAGACCTAAGTTCTTTTTGAAATTCTTGTAAAAATAGTAACTTATCATTTCTAATATCAATCAAATTCTAATACCTCTACCTCTTTGGCTTTTTTAGTATAGTTCAAAATTATTTTATCTTCATTTTTAAGCACATAAGGCAATACAAGTAAAAAGTCCAAAA
>JASFZJ010000044.1:0-7513 GCA_045267865.1 Sulfurovum sp.
ATCATGAGATTATATTGGAGTGTTTAGGGGATGATTATAGGGATTTCTATTATTAGTTGATTTATATTCGTTTAAGGTTATAGGGGTGATGAATGTCGGCTTTTACATTATACGATACAGGCTCACTCATATAGAGACAATCATCTACAACTTTGATTTGCCTCTCATAGCCTACCTCAGCATAAGATATAAATAACATCATTATAAAAATAGTTATACTTTTCAAACTCTTCCTTTTATATAAGTTTAATGAGTTAGTTATTGTATCTAATTTAGATATAATTTTAGAGTAAATCAAGGAGTTATATTGGAAAATATATCATGTGCAAACTGTGGTTCAAATTTATTTGTTCAAGATAAATCAAATTATACCTGTCTCTATTGTCACAGTATCCAAGTAAATAAGAAGTATAGAAGTAAAAGAGTTATTATCCTATCAATTTTACTCCATCTGTCCGAATAATAGTAACATCTCCATGAAATAAATCATCTTTAAATCCACCTATATATTTATCACCATTAGCATACAAAAATATACCTTTTCCATCCATTTTACCATTTTTATATTCACCTATATAGCTACCTCCCTTTATAAAAATATACTCTCCTTTTCCATGTCGTTTATCTTGTATAAAATCACCAATATAGATAGTACCATTATAGTAAGTAAGCTTACCCTTTCCATCCATCATACCATTTCTAAACTCACCTACATAATATGATTTATTTTTAAAAACCAACTTACCTTTTCCATGGTAGAGACTATTTTTATATTCACCTGTATATTTAGCAACTTTTAAATATTTTGATTTATCAGAAGCATAAAATTGAGTAAACAATCCTATAAAAATAAATAATAATATAAATTTAGACATTAACTTTCCTTTAATTTGGGAATTTTATATATTATATCCAAAAAGTAATTATTATGGTTTCAACTAGTATTATCAAAAGGATGCAAAATCACACACATACATCACAAAGCAAACACTTCGTGATAACTAAAATTACTTAGAGTTCTTTTTATCTCTAGCTTGTCTTTTTCTTATTACTGGGTCTAGTGAGCGTTTACGAATTCTCACAGATATAGGTGTGATTTCGATTAACTCATCATCTTCTATCCACTCCATAGCAGACTCTAGTGTGACTGCTCTAGGAGTTACAAGTTTGATAGCGTCATCTGCTCCACTTGTTCTCATATTGGTAAGAGCTTTTCCTTTGAGTGGGTTTACATCCAAATCCCCTGGTCTTGCACTCTCTCCGATTACCATTCCACTATATACTTTCTCTTGAGGGCTGATAAACATAGTACCACGAGATTGTAGGTTGAAGATAGAAAATGCTACTGCTTCCCCATCATCCATAGATACCAATGCTCCTGCTGTTCTACTCTCCACTGTACCACTATATGCTCTGTATTCTAAGTATGAGTGGTTCATAATCCCCTCACCTTTTGTATCTGTAAGGAATTCATTTCTAAATCCGATAAGTCCTCTTGCAGGAATTTCAAACTCTAATCTTACAGTTCCATCAGGCATAGGGTTTAGAGATGTCATATTGGCTTTTCTCTTTCCTAGTTTCTCTATAGCAACACCTTGAAACTCTTCAGGAACATCTACAACCAAATGCTCAAATGGTTCCATTTTTACACCATTTTCTTCTTTTACAACAACTTCAGGACGAGCTAATAAAAACTCAAACCCTTCTCTTCTCATATTTTCTGCTAGAATACCAATTTGAAGCTCACCTCTTCCAGATACTTTAAATGATGCATCTCCTAGTGGTTCCATTCTCATAGCGATATTTGTCTCCATCTCTTTAGCAAGTCTCTCAGAGATTTTATTTGAAGTTACATGTTTACCCTCTTGACCAGCGAGAGGTCCATTATTTACAGATATAATAACAGATAGAGTAGGCTCTTCAACATGCATAGGGTCGAGTGCTACAGGATTACTCTTATCACATACAGAATCACCAACATCAATATCATTAAATCCTGCTATTGCTACAATATCACCAGCTTCTGCCTCGTCTATATCTATTCTCTCTAGCCCTTTAAAACCAATGAGTTTAGATATTCTTGATTTTGATTTTGCTCCACATGCTTTAACCAAAAGATACTCATCACCTTTTTTAACTTTGCCATTAAAGATACGAGTGATACCAATTCGTCCAACAAAATTATCATTATCTAGTGTAAATACTTGTGCTTGTGTATCAGCATCTGGTGAACCTGTCGGGTATGGTACTTTGCTAAGGATAGCATCAAATAGAGGAGTCATATCGACATTCTCATCTTCCATCTCCCACTTCGCATAACCATCTCTTGCTGCTGCGTATAAAACAGGGAAGTCAAGTTGCTCTTCGTTGGCATCAAGGGCAACTAATAGGTCAAAAACTTCGTCCATTACTCTATCCGGGTCTGAACCATCTTTATCTATTTTGTTGATAACAACTACAGGAATAAGTCCTAATGCAATAGCCTTTTTGAGTACAAACTTAGTCTGAGGCATAACACCCTCTTGTGCATCAACTAGTAACAATACACCATCAACCATCTTCAATACTCTCTCAACTTCTCCACCAAAATCGGCATGTCCTGGAGTATCAATAATATTAATTTTATGGTCTTTGTATTGGATAGCTGTATTTTTGGAGAGGATAGTAATACCTCTCTCTTTTTCAATATCATTGGAGTCCATTGCTCTCTCTTGCACCTCTTGATGTGCTGCATAAGTTCCCGATTGTTGTAGAAGTTTATCTACTAGTGTCGTTTTACCATGGTCAACATGTGCGATAACAGCGATGTTTTTAATTTTTTGCATAGATATTCCTAGAATAGGCATATAGCCATATATGATTTTCGCGAATTATATCCAAAATATACTATATTATAGATTTTTTATATTTAAACATCCTTTCAGAAGTTATTGGATATAATCCCCCTCCTTATCACTAATATAGAGTTAGATAAGAGACTGCGAGAAGAACCTTTATATAATTTGCACTGTTTATATAAGGGTTGGATTTACTTTAAGCTCGTAAATCCACGCAAAAGTTTAGGTGCAAAATAATCGCAGGAGTAACCAATGAAGGTTAGACCATCAGTCAAAAGAATGTGTGACGATTGTAAAATTGTTAAACGCAAAGGTATCGTACGCGTGATTTGTAAAAATCCAAAACATAAACAGAGACAAGGATAGACATGGCTCGTATTGCAGGGGTTGATTTACCACAAAAAAAGAGAATGGAGTATGCACTTACTTACATTTATGGAGTTGGACTAATAACATCAAGACAAATTCTTGATAGAACAGGTATTGATTATAATACAAGAGCTCACGAACTTACAGATGCACAAGCAGCTTTAATTCGTACAGATATTCAAGAGCATGTTATGGTTGAGGGTGACTTAAGAAAAAAAGTAACTTTGGATATCAAAGCACTTATGGATTTAGGAAGCTACAGAGGAATTAGACACAGAAAAGGTTTACCTTGTCGTGGACAAAAAACAAAGACAAATGCGCGTACCCGTAAAGGTAAGCGTAAAACTGTCGGCGCGGCATAAGGAGTAGTTTATGGCTAAGAAAAAAGCAAAAAAAAGTATAGCAAAAGCAGTAGTTTATGTAGCAGCAACATTTAACAACACAGTGATTACCATTACTGATGAGATGGGAAATGTAATTGCTTGGAGTTCAGCAGGTTCTTTAGGATTTAAAGGTTCTAAAAAATCTACACCTTTTGCAGCTACAGAAGCTGTAACTGATGCGATGAATAAAGCTAAAGATAATGGTGTCAAAGAGGTAGGAATTAAAGTTCAAGGTCCTGGTTCTGGTAGAGATACTGCTGTTAAAGCAATTGGTGCAACTGAAGGAATTAGAGTAACATCTTTGAAAGATATTACGCCACTTCCACATAATGGTTGCAGACCACCAAAAAAGAGAAGGGTATAAGATATGTCAAGATATAGAGGCCCAGTAGAGAGATTAGAGAGAAGACTTGGTGTTGATTTAGGATTAAAAGGCGAGAGAAGACTCTCTGGTAAATCTGCTTTAGAAAAAAGACCTTATGCTCCAGGGCAACATGGTCAAAGAAGAACAAAGATTAGTGAATATGGTCTTCAACTTCAAGAGAAGCAAAAAGCTAAATTTATGTATGGTGTTTCTGAAAAACAATTTAGAGCATTATATAAAGAAGCAAACTCTAAAGATGGTAATACAGGTTCAATCCTTATCCAACTTTTAGAGCAGAGACTTGATAATGTTGTATATAGAATGGGTTTTGCTACTACAAGAGCATCAGCTAGACAATTTGTAAACCACGGACATGTACTTGTTGATGGTAAAAGAGTTGATATTCCATCTTTTAGAGTAAAAGCTGGTCAAAAAATTGAGATTAGAGAGAAAAGTAAAGCTAATCCTCAAATCGTAAGAGCTATTGAATTAACTAACCAAACTGGTATGGTTGAATGGGTAGATATAGACAAAGAGAAAGTTTTTGGACTATTTACTAGAGTACCAGAGAGAGAAGAAATTGCAATACCAGTTGAAGAGCGTCTAATAGTTGAGCTATACTCTAAATAATCTTAGTAAAGGCTAGTTAATGAGAAAAATTAAAGTTACACCATTTATGCCAACAGAGGTAGAAGTAAACGAAATTAGTGATAATCGTGCAGAGATTATCGCTTATCCTTTTGAGAGTGGTTACGCCGTTACTCTAGCACATCCACTTAGAAGACTTATTTTAGGCTCTTCTATTGGATATGCTCCAATTTCAGTGAAAATTGAAGGTGCTGCACATGAGTTTGATAATATTAGAGGTATGCATGAAGATGTTGCCGTTTTTATTATTAACCTCAAAAATATCCGTTTCAAAATTAGAGATGAGAGTGATAAGATTGAGTTAAAATACTCTTTCTCTGGGCATAAAGAAGTAACAGCACAAGACCTTAATAGTGACCAAATCGAAGTAGTAAATGGTGACTTGCCACTAGCTACACTCAATGAAGATGCAGAGCTTAACTTTACAGTTGTTATCTCAAAAGGTATCGGTTATGTGCCGAGTGAAGACCTTAGAGATGATGTGGCATCTGATAGTATCGCTCTTGATGCTTTCTTTACTCCTGTAAGAAGAGCAAACTACAAAATAGAGCCTGTACTTGTGGAAGATAATCCTAATTTTGAGAAGATTATATTTGATATAGAGACAGATGGTCAAATTGGTCCTGTTGAAGCATTTACAAATGCATTAGAAGTTATGAATAAGCAACTTTCAGTCTTTAATACTGTGTTAGATTTAGATATTAGCACAGCACCAATAAAGAGAGTAACTGATGATAGTGAGCTTAAACCTTTTATGTTGATTGTAGATACTTTAGGACTAAGTGCTAGGTCATTTAACTCTCTTGATAGAGCAGGTATTAAATTTATTGGTGAGTTGGTACTAATGAGTGAAAATGAGATTAAACATATTAAAAATCTTGGTAAAAAATCTCTTGATGAAATTTCAGATTGTCTAGTAAGTCACGGATTTGGTAAAGACTTTGAAATCTCAGATGTTATAAGAGTAAATCTTATCAAAAAGATAGAACAACTTAAAGTGTAAGCTTTAGGCACAAAACAAAGCTAAAACTTCAACAAACTGAAACAAAGTTGAAGCTTCAGTGAGAGGAATTATGTGTGGGCTTTGCTCATACATAAGGAGAATAATAATAATACAAACAAAGGAACAGTATGAGACATAAGCATGGTTATCGTAAACTAAACAGAACGAGTTCTCATAGAGCAGCTCTTCTTAAAAACTTATCTATTGCTTTGACAAAAGAGAGTAAAATAGAGACAACGCTACCAAAAGCAAAAGAGCTTAGAAGCTACTATGAAAAACTTATCACAAAAGCATCAACTGCTGATTTAAATTCTCATAGAGCTGTTTTTGCAATGTTACAACACAAAGAGTGTACCAATAAACTGGTAAATGAAATAGCACCTAAATATGCAGATATTAAAGGTGGCTATACAAGAATTATCAAAACTCGTATGAGAAAAGGTGACTCTGCACCAATGGCGATTATAGAATTAGTATAATCTTCCAAACTTTAAATTCTCTCGTTCCCAAACTTAGTTTGGGAACGAGAAAACAAGAAAAAAATTGATGGGAAAAACTTATGAGACTATTTATAACTATAGCTCTTCTTTCACAATATATATTTGCAACTCCTCCCAATTTACAAAATTCCATAACACTCACTCACATCAATGATATAAACCTACTAGGTGAAACCTCAGGAGTTACTACAGGTGATGATAGATTAACAGGTCTATTAGATTTAGAGTATAAAGATGAAAAATCACTCTATACTCTAAGTCTAAAATCATACACCCAAAGACATATAGCTTTAGGGAAGAGAGTTGATACACTCTCATTTGGCTATTTAGGAGATTGGATACAAGTCTATAAAGAGGATTATCTCTATAGAGTAATAATAGGTACAGAATATACCCAAAGTGGTGACTTCGCAGGTGAGGGCTTACAAAATGCAATACATTCCATCACCAAAAATCCACAATACAATCTACCATACTCAAATAAAAAACACAGCACCATTGGAATAGCTATTAAAGCCTTAGGACTCTATAAAATCACCACAGATTTAAGTCTCTATAGTAATATTAATATCTACCAAAACATAGATAAAAGCAACAACTTTACACTATCAATAGGCTCAGAGTATAGATACAGAAATATATCACTATGGATAGAAGCCGTATCAAATTATATAACACCATTTGCACACTCTATAGTAGAGTATTCCACACCAGACAAACAGAACAACTTCTTAAACATAGGAGCATCTATAAAGTGGTGTAAGCGTTACCAAATATCAATAGGAACCACAATAGGAGGTACTCCACTAGGAGAGAGAGATGACTACAGCTCTTCTATTGGATTTAGGTATTTTTTGTGAAAAAAAGTATAAAATAAAAGACAATCTTAACATTAACCAAACTTCATCATCTAATCCCTCAGACCATCCCTATTAACGCACTCCTCTAATTTAAAAATAATTTACCTGCACCACATCTACTGATTTATGTATAGGCATGTGTTACCTTCCCTGCTTGATGATTTATCTTTAGTGCATTATATATCTCTTATCTTGCTCCAGCTTTAGTGGATATTTTCTCTCCCTAGTTTGTATCTAATTGCGTGGATGATACTGTGTGGCAATACCTGCATCCATTACGACTAGAGAGGATTTAGTATTCAAAAGATTTTTATCTTTTGGTGCTATTTTAAGTCTCTCTAACCACCCCTGTATTTTATTAACATAAAATTAAGTTTCAGTAGAGTTTTTTTAATTGGATTGATAATGAAGTTGGGTTAAGTAGTTTAGATGTGTATGGATTAAAATCACTGGTAATGTACCAATTCCGTTGATAAAACAAGTCTAAGGAAGCTTTAAAGAAAAAAGGTGTTTAATTACAGAAAAGAGATGAAAATAGAAATAGAAGTA
>JASFZJ010000045.1:0-55759 GCA_045267865.1 Sulfurovum sp.
AAATGAAAAATTACCTATTTTTGATTAATTTTAACTTTTTCTAACTATCTCCTTTATATTTTTTTAAGTTTAATTTGCTTTTTTTATTATTTTTAAGTTAAATTAAACTTAAAAATAACTTAAATTAGAATTGCTGACGTACGGTTCGGAGGGAGGGGAGTTTTCCCCTACCCCTATAATGAATACGCCCTACCTCTAGGACTACTAATAGGTGAAGCGTTGAGCAATGTATAGAGTTTTGGGTGTCAGGTGATGCTAATGCTACCTTTATTACTCAAAATAATCTCTCATCCAATCACACCATAACTCATATCTTCAAATACATCCATTCTATACTTTTAGCTAATTTCTGAAAACCAAGATTATTATATTTCTCTTTCAAATTATCATTATCAGGTGACAAAATAATATATCTTAATCCCACTTCCGATTGAAGCCTTTTAGCCACATCAATTACAAATTCAATCAAGTATCTAAATGGTTTAGTATTCTCCAATATTTCAAGACTTTTACCCCTATAATTACTATTTATAAATATATAATCAATCTGTATAGAGGGCTGTTCGTTGATAGATGATGTTACAGATATAGCTACTAATCCTATAATAATTGTATTATTTTTTAAGATATATAAAACCGTCTTAGATTTTTTGACCTTTTTACATATATCTTTGATAAAAATTCTTTCTCTAGTCTCTTCTTCTATATTTTGAGATAAAGATAAATTTTGGAGTATTTCTAAATCTAAATTGTATCCTAAATAACTATTATCATATTTTACGATTTCTACCAATTAAGCACTCACAACATTGTATTTTCTTGAAGTAGCTGATTTAATCAATGCTTTATTTAGTGGAGCATCTTCAATCTTTTTCAATTCTTTTTTTGTTAGATTTCGTGGTGGTGCGATATTAATAACTTTTCCATCTTTTATTTTTAATGCCATAAATAATCCTTAATAATTTTACTTAACACTATTATAACATAAAAACCACTACCCCCTCAACCACCCCAAAGCAACCCCAATAATATCATCATCTTTACTATCAGCCTTCAAAACCAATCTCTCTTTCCCCTCTTTTCTAAACTCAATGAAGACACTCTCACCATCACATCTAATAGTAGCTTATGTGACAATATTATATAATTCTTTTTATAAAAATAGATACAAAAGAGAAGTTTTCAAGTAATAAGCAACTGTCTCTTATCTCTATAGACTATCCCCTCAACTTCAGAGAGGTTTGTTCTGTTTTCAATGGCATTGAGTAGATTATCAAGCGTTCCTCCTCTCTCTTCTCTGATTATGAAGTCTATACAATGCTCATCTCTAAATATCTTTACATAGTGTGAAGATGGGAACTTGCCACTATAGATGATATATATATTCTTGATTTTAGCTTTTATCTCTTTTGAGATTTGCATAATCTTATTGTGTCTATCTCCTAGATTTTTGATGATTAATATATTATCTAGCTTATTTCTTTTGGACTCCTCTAGTAGTTCTACTTTATAGCTATTTTGCTTGATAGCATTTATGATTATTGTTTTCATTTTAGACCTTTTTTATACTTATTCATTTTATCCTTTTTGAGACAATAGCCTAGATGAAAATCCAAAATATCTGAACAATTTTTACCTCTATTGCTATTAAATCCTACTTGTAAAATATTTTGTAATCTTTGTTTATAAACTACATTGAACTCAACTGCCTCAATAGCATCTATTGATAGAGAAGCTAAATAGTTATAATCTAACCTATAAGAGCTATTTTGTTCCATTAATTTAATATGATTTCGCACTATAAGTCTATCTATATTGATAGATGAGATTATCATAAGTGCTACCAAAGAGATGATAGAGCTGTAATTCAAAAATTTGGAATAGCTCTTTTTGTATATTAAAAATATCATAAAAACAGCCAATAATATAATCAAAAAGTAGGTAAACCACTCTATATAGTACCGTAGTGTGGTTGTTCCAAACATACTTTGGTATATATATATTTTATTTAAAGATGAGATACCGATTATCAATACTTGGAGTGCTAGTGTTATCTGTAGGGTTTTAATTATATTACCATATTTGGATATTATCTCATTTTTGTAAAAATAGAGAAGTATAATAGACGCAAGACCCATAACTATCAGTAACTCAAAAAACCCACTTCTTGCATAATCTGCGAGGTTTATATTTGAAGTTGTAATAAACTCTAAACCACCAAAAAAGTATTTGATTTGAAAGAGTACAAAACTGATAAAGAGTAGATTTATCATACCCAAAAAAATACCTATAATAATAATATCTAACTCTTTTTTAGAAGGCTTTTTATAGCTATTTTTTCTATTTGAAGAGAGTATTTTAATTACTCCAATCAAAAAGATAGCACTTAGCAGTACCATTTGGGATATATCTATAATTTTTGATTTATCAAATGTAAATATATTGGTTATAAATATATTGAAATTCCCATCACTCAAACTAAATAGAATAGTAAAAACTATCAAAAAAGGTATAGTAATAAGAAATCCTATAGCAACTCGTTTTATTATAGTTTTATCTGTTTTATGAAATAAATTATTGATAAATATCTTTAGGATACTAATGCTATCTCGAAAGATATTAAACCTAATAAAAAACTGTTGATAAAATTCACTACATCTACACATCACAGAGAGATAGATAATGAGTATTAAAAATGTAACTATAAATGGTAAATATTTGGCTACAAACTCATTATTATAATAGAATATATCCATACTCAAAATAGCCACTACCAAGATAAGAAACTTTGTATATCTATTTTGATTTAATCCTCTCTTCATAAGCAAAAATATAGGCAATAACAGAATAATATTAAATACCAAATATGAAAACCCTATATTATGTTTTAGTAAAACAAACTCAGTCCAATATCCCCAAAAAAGAGATAATCCAACAAGCATTAATGCGATGCTTGGTATTTTTAATCCTCTATATATTTTCATCATTTATCCTTCTCATCAAATCTTTTGCATAACTTGTATCTATCACAGCTCCTAGTTTTTCAAAAATAGCATAGAGTCCAAGTAGGGTTCTATCCAAAAATATAAACTCTTGATTGAGCTTATCTATGGAGTTTATCTGTTTTTTCTGTATCTCAAAAATCGCTTCAAATCCTCGTTTTGAGAAATCTTTGTGACTCTTAAAATCAAAGATATCTTCTATAAAAGGCTCTATGTAGAGGCTATCAAGTGGATTGATAATATCTTTATAAAATGCACTCATCTTTGGCAGAGTATCTCTCTCTATCATTCCTAATTTGACATACCACTCTATTATCTCCTCTTCATTTTTTTGCTCTATAAGTGCTATATGAAGACTTGAATAGAGTTTGAGAAATTGACTATCTATACTCTTGACACATCCAAAATCAATCATTGCCAATTTATTATCAGCACAAAATAGATAGTTCCCTGGATTTGGGTCTGCGTGAATTTTGTGGAGTCTATAGAGAGATTTGAAAAAGCTCTGAAAAAGTAGATTACCATAGTGATTTTTGAGCTTTTGTGATGGATTGGTAGCCAAAAAATCTCTCAATATCACGCCCTCTATCTTTTCTGAAGTTATCACTTTTTTGGTAGAGAATTCATTATATACTTTGGGGATTATAATATCTTTGATATTGAGATTATCTCGAAAGAAGTTACTATTTTTTGCCTCTTGTATATAATCTATCTCTTCAAAAAGTCTATCACTAATCTCACCTATTAGATGCTCTATCTCTTTTGATTTGGCTACTCTAACCAACATAAATTTAACTATCTGCATATCACTTTTAATAGACTTTTCAATAGCAGGATATTGTATCTTGACTACTACAGTTTCATCATAAATTTGAGCCAAATGCACCTGACCTAGACTCGCTCCTGCAAATACCTCTCCATCAAATATCGTAAAGAGCTGATTTGGATAAAATCCAAACTCTTGTTTGATTACCTTTCTTACCACAGCTCTGTTTAGAGGTGGTATTTTATTAAATGAATTTTCTAGCTTTTCTATATACTCAGTAGGTAAAAATGTCAAATTCAGACCGATTTGTTGAGCTATCTTGACCGATACACCTTTAAGTTCTCCTAGAGCATCCATCATAATCTCTGCTAATTTTTCACTATTCTCAGCTTTGGCTTTTTGCTTCTGCTCAGGCTTTAGAAATGCTCTCTTAATCATACTTTTGCTTGTATGCAGTCCCATTTTGAGAGTAGCTTTGCCGATGACTTTAGATTTTTGTATTTTAGTATAGGGTATTGTATCACTCATCAAATACATCCATAAATCTTCTTTTTATCTTATTCAGTTTTGCTCCTTTGGAAGCAAATTTACCCATATTGCCCAAAATATGAGTCTTAAACATAAACATTCCCAAATCTGATACTTTGGATAATAGATTTGATTTAATCACCGTCTCAATCACTCCCAAAGAGTGGTCGATAAACTCTGTAGTGTTCTCAAATCTATCAGAATCATCTTTGAGCCAATATGCCACCACAGCAATAAAATAATCCCAAAAAAGAAGAGGAATAAACTCATCAAACGGTTGAGCCTCTATCTCTCCTGCTTCCACAGCCACATCAAATATCTCTTTGACCATCTCAATAAAGAGCTTCTTGGTATTATAAAGAGCTTCAAGTTTGACAGAAGATGAGTAGAAAGCCAAATCAAATATAGCCTGAATAAACTCTCTATCAGCGAGATAAAGTTCAAGCTCAGTCTCAATCATAGTCTGCAACTGCTCCCTAAGAGAAAAACTATCAAAATCATCAATATCTTTTAAGACCTCTATTGTCTCTTTATGTTTTTGCTCTATATATCCATACAAAATTTTCTCTTTGGTAGAAAAATAGTTATATATAGTAGGGGTAATACACCTATTCCGTTGATATAATTTATACTTATAGTAAAAGTCCAAAATCCAAGACATTAATCAATAGACCAATAACAATATCGTGCATCTTGATGGACTTAGAAAAACAGATAGTTCTTCTAGTAAGATTTTTTCTCTCAATAGTTTGGGTATTTTCTTTTCCGATTTCATGTTTAGTTTCATCTAGTTTTTTGCTATAGGCACCCCAATTATCTGTGTAATATTTTCCTATATTAAATGAATCTAATAGCTTTTTTAATTTTATAAATACTTCATCTTTTCTTCTACCAAAAACAAAGGCAACAGTCTCTCCTATTTTATGGTCTATTGCCAACCATAACCATCTCTATTTACCATGTTCATCTTTTCTATTTTTTACAATATCACAACTATCACAATATGGACATTTTACTTCTATTTCTATTTTCACCTTTTTTCTTTAAATCTTCCTTAGACTTGTTTTATCAACGGAATTGGTACATTACCGTTTATCCCCTACAAAATAACGAATATTAAATAGTTTATAGACTACTTCATTACTATATTTAGTAAATTTTCCATTTTTCAGGAATATCATCTCCTGAAATTTTTTATTATATCTAATTTCCCTCTATTTTTTTAGCTGTAAAAAATACTAAATTTTTACCTCTAAATTTAAAATCTAACTCTATAGGACGACAACACACTTCACAATCTTCTATATAATCACTATCTTCTTCTTCTGGGTCAAATATCATTGATATACGCTTCCAACAATATGGACAGCTAAAAAAATGTTCCATTAATCTTTCTCCTTTTTAAATAATTTACTAAACCAAGGTATTAAACTGCAACCTGTTTCACAGCTTTTACCTTCTTTATCACATTGGACTTGTCTAATATTACGAATTAGTAAAAATAGAAATCCAAAAGAGATGAGTAATTGTACCACACCTATCAATAAATGGCTATTTAAAAGGTTTTGAATTGAGAGTACAAACATTATAATCGTGACAATAAGACACATAATTTTTCCTTTTTTAACTCTATTCTCTATCTATTTAGCATTAAAAAAATAGGCTTGAGCATCTTTTTTGTCTGAGTATGGAGAGACATCTACACTCTCATCACCAACCTCTACACTATATGTCGTATCAGGTGAACTTTTGACATAAGTGATAGCTAGTTTTGCTCCTAGTATTTTATCATTTTTTGAGGCATTAGCACTAATAAGCGAATAAGGTCCTGCTATTGGTAGGCGAACTCTTATATATTTATCACTCTCTATCGCTTCAAGCCCTGCATTATCTTCTTGATTTCGTCCCACGGCTAGTTTCGCACCATCTGGAAGTCTAAATTGTCGTCCAAATTTGAGTATTTCTACATCATCTATACCAAAATCTTCATCATGAGATATAAACTCTGAAATTCTATCAGAATAATGAGCTTCTGTGAGTAGGCATCCACCTCCTGGACTCTCATAATCTTCCCAACCAAAAGATTTGGCTAGTGCCAATTGTCTCTCACGGCTTCTTCCTGATATATCTAATAGTTTCTCTCTATCTACCCAACCCTCTAATTCAGGAGTAGTCTCTTCCATCATTTTGGCACATAGAGGTCGCAAGATTAGTTTCTCTTCTTTATCTTCTGCTAAATTTGCTACTTGTTTCATAGCATCGTGTCTTTGACTCATTGGGCGTTGTCCTATCACTTCACCTGTAAATATAAATGATGCACCCATCTCTCTCATAATCGCTTTACCTACTCTAAACATATATCCGTGACAATCTATACAAGGATTGAAGTTTTTGCCATAGCCATATTTTGGGTCAAAGAGGATTTGTTTGATAAACTCCTCTCTCACATCTATAATCCGAAAATCAGCACCTGCTATGTTGGCTCTTCTTTTTAATATATCAGATACATCTTTTGTACCTCCAAATCCTGTTTTGATATGTATCGCTGTAACGGCTATGCCTTGGTCACTCATCATCTTAATAGCTATCATACTATCTAAACCACCACTAAATAGTGAGATGGCTTTTATCTTTTCTGTTTGCATTTATCTCTTTTCTCCATATCCAAATTAATTTTAATATTATTTTATCTAACTTTCTCTCTTTTATATACTTTTTTTGAGTATAATTAAAATAGTATTTATAAAGAAAGGTGGTTATTTTGATTTATAAACTAAAAATATTAAAAACATTTATAATCTGGGCTTTAGTGTTATGGACGGTTCTTATATCTCTATTTTTGGTATGGGGAATTATTCAAAGCTATAATCATGCGACAGATTTGGCATTTATAGAGGCACAATCTAGTATCAAAAAAGATTTGGCTTTTAGAAGATGGCTATCTTCACATGGTGGAGTTTATGTACCAATTACCAAAAAAACTCCACCAAATAAATATCTAACCAATATTCCAAATAGAGATATTACTTCAAACTATGGTGATAAATTAACACTTATGAACCCTGCTTATGCACTTAGGCAGATGATGAATGATTACTCTAAACTCCATGGAATAAAATCAAAAATAACAAGTGATGCTTTACTAAATCCTGATAATGCACCAGATAAGTGGGAGAGAAAAGCCTTAAAGGTTATACTTAAAAGTAAAAAAACTTTTTGGGAAATTTCACATATTGATAATAAAGAGTATATTAGACTATTTGAACCTATTTTTACCAAAAAGAGTTGCTTGAAGTGTCATGCTGACCAAGGTTATAAGGTTGGAGAGTTGAGGGGAGGTATAAGTATAGCTATAGATATAGCACCTTATGATAATATGGTAGAAGAACATATAAAATTAAATATTTTAAATAATCTTATTGTTTGGCTAATCGGTATGTTTGTTATCTTATGGGTATATATAAGAGGGAAAAAATATATTCTTGAGAAGATAACTAATTATGAACAAAATATATATTCACTTATAGAGATAATAGAGAAGAGAGATAGATATACAGCAGGACATGGACGAAGAGTGGCCAAATATTCTAAACTTATCGCAGAAAAAATGGGATTAGATAATAATGAGATTGAACTTTTATATAGAGCTAGTATGCTTCACGATATTGGTAAAATAGCTATTCCTGATTCTATTTTATTGAAGCCTGAAAAACTAAATAATTTAGAGTATTCACTAATCCAAGAGCATGTAAAAGTGAGTTATGAACTACTTAGTGAGGTTGATATTTTTAAAGATATAGCCGTATTGGTCAAGTATCACCATGAACACTATGATGGTAGTGGCTATCCTTATGGAATAAAAGGTGATGAAATATCTATATCTTCTCATATAATGTCATTTTGTGACGCTTTTGATTCCATGACAACAGATAGGATATATAAAGGACGCAAAGATGTAGCCAAAGCACTCAATGAGTCAATAAAATTAAAAGGAAAACAGTTTCACCCAATTGTAGTTGATACGGCATGTGAAGTTCTAAAAAATATAGAGTTAGAGGATATTTCACAACTCCCACAAAATAAAAATGAAGAAGAGAGGCTCTCTTATTTTTTTAAAGACCCATTAACAGGTTGTTATAACTATAATTACTTAAAGTTTTTAACTATAAATAGTGAAATTAAAAAATATAGATATATATATGTACTCTCCTTACATAATTTTCATCAATATAATAAAATCAAGGGTTGGAGTGCAGGTAATAATATATTAAAAGATATAGGAGAGAGTTTAATCCGTACCAATAAAGATACTATTATTATTAGAATTCATGGTGATGATTTTTTAATCCCTAAAAAAGATAATATAGAGATAGATACGGAGATAAATAGTATTAATAACACTATTTTAAAAGATACAAATATTACAATTAAATATACTAAATTAAATATTGATGAGTTTGATATAGATAATTTGGAGTCTATATTAAGAAGTTTATTGACTACAGTTTAATTACTGTAGCCAACTATTTATTACCAGTTAATCTCTGCTGTTAGCATAACTGCATCTTGGTCATTACCACTATCTTTATTATTTGTTTGTCCACGGTAGTTTACAATGAACTCTACACTCTTATTATATTTATATGTAAGACCTGCTATTGCTGTTGTCTGTTCGCCATTTGTATTTGTATCTTTCTCAAAGCTATCATATCTTCCGATAATATTCCAATCTTTCATAAATCTATACTCACCATTTACAGAGAAGCCTTTTCCTGCATATTTGGCATCAGCACTCTCTGTTGTAACATATTGACCTGCCAATAGAAACTCTGGCTGATTATATACAGCGTGTACTCCATACCAATTCAAATCAGCATTTTTGTGCTTATTACTATCAGCATTCATCTGTCCAAAAAATGATATATTGGCATAATGATTTTTCTTTTTGGCTTTATGAGTACCACCACCCAAGATATGACCTGTAAGTCTCCACTCAGCACTTAGACCTTTTCCATCCTCTTCACCATGATAACCCTCACCATTAAATAGTCCTAGTTCAGATGAAAAATACTCTGTTTTGGTCTTAAAATTAAAACCAAGGTCAGCAGAGTTTGTAAGGTGAGCACCATTACTTGCCTCTACAAATACTTTGGAGATAGAACGATAATTCCAACCACCATGCTCTTCATTGTCAATCCACGGTCTATGAACTTGTCCTAGTTCTACACCTGTATATGGTAAGATTTCGTCTAAATATAGATAAGCATATTTGAGTCTAACTTCCCAACTATTCTCATCTTTTCCAGTAGTCTCACCTGTATTATGAAATGTATCTAGTGTAATTCTAAAGAAGTCTTTAGAATCTTCATTAAAATACCCTTTGATTTGAATATAGTTTCTTCTTGTCTCAAAAGCATTTTCTGTATCTCCACCCTTTTGAGTATCACTTACAAATCCTAAGTAGTGTTTACCACTAATTTTCAAAAGAGGTACTTTTGATTTTACTTTTGTATATTTTTTACTTTCAAGTGCTTCAATCTTTTCAGTCATACTAGCCATCTCTTTTTTGAGTGAAGAGATTTGTGAGCTTGTACTAGCCATGGATAGTGTTGTAAGAGTAGCAAATGCCACTGATGAGAGTAATGTTTTTTTCATTGTCATTGTAAGAAAATCCTTTTATAAATATAAGAGAAATTATAATATAATTTGATTACAAAACGATTACAAAAGAGAAATACTACTCATTACTATAAATATTATGTTTAGCACCTCTACTATCAAGATACTCTATCATCTTCTTTTGACCTAATTTTTTGGCATAATCTTTGGGTGACATACCCGTTCTATCAGATACATTAATTTCAGCACCATTATCAAGTAATAACGCCATCATTTCAATATTGGAAAAACAAGATGCCAACATCACAGGAGTAATCCCACTTTTTCGTTTTGTAGTGTTGAGGTTAAATTTTTTCTCTATACAAAACTCTATCACATCAAGCCTCTTAAACTTAATTGCCATATCCAAAGCTGAAACTCCATCATTATCGGTCTCATAAATATCAACTCCATTTTCCAAAAATAGCTCAATCATATCTAAAGAGGCATATTTACGAATAGCATAAAAAAGAGGTGAAACTTCATCATAATCATCTAAATCATACTCCTCACCTATCAAAACAGGCGTATTCAAATCAATCCCATCTTTTATAAGGTGCTTAATCTCTACCACTCCGTCTCTCTCTATAGCTTCTGATAAAATACTCATACAAATCTCCTAAATTATTCTAACTAATGTTATGTTTTTTAACTATACTCAAATAAGATGAAGTTTGGGTTAAATTATTAATCTACTCCATAGCCTCAAAAGATTTGGTAAGATTATCTATAATCTATTTTAGATATAATCTTATTCAAGGAGTTTATCATCAATTCATTTTATCTATTCGCATTTATGTTTATAATACTTTTTGGCTCAATTTTTGTCTATATCTACTACCTCAAAGAGAAATCGGAGGAGTTAGACTCAATTAGAAGGGGATTTTGTCCCAAGTGTAGCCAAAAGAGTATAGAACTAACAGACCAACGCTCTTCAGGATGTTCAGGACCAAAGATACTCTCTTTTGAGTGTGTAGATTGTGGATATTCCAATAGTTTTGCTATAGATAGCAGTGGTTGTAGTGGCAATAGCTGTTCATAGTGATTGATGATAATTATCTCTTAATATTTATAATAAAAAAAGGATTAGTAATATGAACTTTAATACATCATCTGTGGATTTATCTATCACTCCTTATCAAGAGGGAGTAAATCCTCCTGTACTTAAACCAAATATAGAATTTTTAACAGATTTAGGAGAAGAGGGTATTCGTAAACTACTAGATAGAGCATATCTAGGACTATTAGAAAGTCCTATCAAAGATATATTTCCCCATGGTAGAAAAGAGATGAGCGAAGCAGGACAAATAACCGCTGATTTCTTTATCCAAATCTGTGGAGGAGATGACTACTTCACCAAAAAGCGAGGAGCTCCACGAATGGTAGGAAGACATGCTTTCTTTATTATCACTCCATCTGCTAGAATTCATTGGCTAAGAGAGTTTCAAGATGCACTCAAACCTATTATAGATAATAATATAACGACTGATGCCAATATACAAAGCTTTTGGAACTATATAGATATATTCTCTATGTGGATGATAAATACCAAAAATGATAAGTAGTATATAGAGAGTTTTAATATAGCCAAAGTCAAATAGAAGACCATAATATAATTTTATGGTCTTGACTTTTGTTTAAGCTATTGTTATGGAGTGAATGTTAAATAATACCAAGTATTTGTAGGTTTGGTATCACCAAACAAACTGACCATACTAGGCTGTTTGGCAGTGCCAAACCTACAAAAAATAGACTTTATTTATATTTTAGTCCTATGTAGTTGATATATTGGTCACATCAAACCAATATACCTCTTCCCTTATTAGAGTAGCTAATTTTCTATTTCTAAAGTGTTCATCTATATCAAACCAATCTTTGCCATAGCCATCTTTGTACTCATCTATAAATAGTGCATACCTATCTTCTCTCATCGCACTAATCTCATAAGTTACTTTGTCATATATTTTATCATTTTCTCTTATCTCTTCTCGTCTGAGTTCATTGACATTTATACTACCATACCTATCTTCTTTGGGCAGAGTCATATTCATCTCTACATAAGCTCTCATAGATGATAATTTGTGTTCAAATAGTATTATTGATATATTATTTGTAGATGATATGATAGTAGCCCCATCAAGAGTATCCCCCCAGCTACCAGATATATCTAGAGAGGTATCAAAAGCTGATTGGATTATCTCTTTTATCTCGTCTGTAGTTGTTAGTCGTTTAAAGTTTGGCATATTTTCTCTCTTTTAAAAGTTGTTTTTAATCAGGATTTTTCTAATTGGATTATATCCAATAGTATCTAAAGTTTTGAGGCTATTTTTATCTATTATTGTGGTTAAATTCGTTATTATTTTACACAAGGATAAAATATGAAACAAATAATAGTGATAGTTATTATGGCAATAGCCTTAATAAGTTGTGCTGAAAATAGACCCAATACCAAAAATAGTACAGAAGTATCAAGCCATACAAAGCATCTCACACTTATAGGTACATACACTTTGGATATAGAGAGTGGAAAATTAGGAGGTAGTGGTAAAAATATTGATTTTTGGTTAGAAAAGATTGATGCAAAAACAACTAATTTAATACCTAGAAATGGTGCAACAGTAGAGATAACAAAAAAGAGTTTTGCCTCTCTTGACAAAGCTTATATGAAACAGTTTCCCATATTTAGAGATGGTAAAGTAAGCAATAGCGACATCAAAGTTGGTACAGTAGTAATGTTCAAAACAGCAGAAGGTAATTATGGAAAGCTCCGTATCATAGGCTTCAAATCATCACATGATTTTGATTATAAAGAGGCAAAAGAGTATATAAATGATAGTTATAAGAAATTTTCACTAAGCAGACCAGCTATCAAAAAGTATAGTGTAGTTATTGAGTATCTATTACTATAAGAATACTTTCCTAACTCAGTTTTATTTCGTTACGATGATTTTCGTCGTAATGCATACTTATATTTATGTTATAACTTGAGTATATTTTATAGACCAATCAAAATTTACTACTTATCTCTATCGATACCTTCATGTATTCTTGTAAAATGTATAGATAGCTTTATTAAAAAAATATAAAAACCATAATTTCCAAATGATATTAACTTTTTTCTATTATTTTCTTGGGCTAGATGAAAAAAATCATCTCGTTTACAATGTGAAGTTTTATCAAATAATGCAACACATTCCTCATCTAAATTTACACCTTTTGGTAAATAAAACATAGAAGTTATTTTTTGTTTTTTAATATCATTGATTATATTTAAAATTTGCTCTTGACTTTTATTATGAGTGTTCAATAATACTTCTAGTTTTTTCAAACTAATTATGGGTATATATGATACCGATGGTGGTATATGTCTTTTATTATCAGGTTCAATATCACAACTATTTGATAAAACTAAAACCTTTGCTTTTTTAATTTCTGTATTAGGAAGCTGAATAAAAGGTATATTTTCAACAACATCAGATTGTATAATACCATTATCAAAATTTGTTATTGTTGCAAATATTTTATGATAATTATCAGGAAAATCTTTTAATTGTTGAAATAATTCTCTTTGATTTTTGTCAGATAAATATTTAGGTAAGTATTTTGATATATCATCTAAATTCATAATATATTAACTTAATAAATCCATGATATTATCATCAATCAATTGAGAAATATCATTATCAAGAGGTTTACTATTTTTTAAAAGAGTATCTGCAAAATTTGCTAATATCATAAGATTTTCTATATCTGTAGTTGTATCAAATGTATTAGTTGGAGAATAAGTATAATTTTGGTTAATTGTATAAAGTGTTTCACCTGATAATGAAATATTACTAATTTCATTATTTGTTAAATCAGCATTTATAGCAAATACTGTTGCTATAGATAATGTAGTCGTTCCAATAAATGTTTTATAATTCATAATTTATCCTTCATACTCTGTAGTATAATAATTATCTATAAATTCTTTTTTAAGAATTGTAAAGAATTGGTTTTTATTAATAATATGACCATCAGATAAATATTTTTCATATTCACTTTTAAAATCATCATTAGGGTTATCAATATAAGAATCAATATCAATAATTGACCCAATTTTCTCAATACCATTGATATTAATACTCGCATTATTTGATATAACAACATTATGCATAAAATCTTCTTTTTTAAAATTTCTAATTATTTGAATTTTTTCATTTAATGCTATATTGGAACTATTTTGCATGATATTAAACTCTGTATTTTCAAATATATTTGTATCAAAAAAATCTGTATATCTAATACCAAATCTAGTAATTTCTTGAATAATTGTACTCTGAAATATATCACTATAAATTTCTTCAATTTCATTTTTGATATATTCTGTCCAACCAGGATATTCATTATCACTTTTATTAAATACTATAGCAAGAACTCCTGGACCTATTAAAACTTTTAAAAAATTACTTTCAATATTAGATAGTTCATAATGTGGAGAGTTCATAAATTGAGGGTCTCTATCTCTAATATCACTTGGAACTTGTAAAATTGGTAATTTTTTTAATTGAGAAAATTTTTGGTTAAGTAAAGGATATAAAGCACCAAACACTGCATCATTAGGTAAATTGGATATAAATTTTATTTCAACTACTGCTGAGATAATAGGGACAGGACTAAGTTTCACTGGAAAAGGCTCATTCATTTTTAAAATCCTTACTACTTTTATTAATTTAAATTATATCCAATATATTTTAATAAGAATTAAATTTTTGATTTTATTTTAGAATATTATATTAGAAAGATAAAAAATAACTCTTCTCTCCCTAAAACCGATACTTCAACCCAACAAACGCATTCCCATCATTAAAATACAATAGTAGTGGAGTCTCTCTACTATGAGCCCAATATCCACTTATAAATCCTACAACTGCACCTGCTAGTACATCGCTTTGCCAGTGGGCTTGTGCTTTTACTCTGCCACCCATTTGGTGTATTGGTAATGCCCATAGTAGATGGATTAGAGGATAATCTTCTTGGTATTCTAATATAAATGGTGTTACCATCGCTGTCATTCCTGAGACATGTCCACTTGTAAAGCTTTTGCCACCTTCTCCCCAGTCGTTGGGTGAGTTGGTATTTCTAGGTCGGAGTCTGCCTGTGGTGACTTTGAAGCCTTCTGTGATGATTTGTGACATCACTCCTGCGTCCATACTCTGCCATGCTGTTTTGCCTATTCTGCTCTCTGTGCCTTCATACGCTGACATTAGTAGTATTCCTACTGCTGTATATTTGGGTATATCATAATGAGCACCCCAAAAACCTGAGTCGTCTAGGGCTACTTTGTGGTCAAAATCGTTGGAGAGTAGTGAGGAGGAGAGGAGGAGAAAGGAGAGAAAAAAGGATATAAAAATTGATTTTATACTCCTTTTCACGATTATAATCCTGCTTCTTGTAGTGCTTCTGTTTGGGCGTGGGCTATAAGTGGGTCTATGACTAGTTTGAGATTACCATTTTGCATAATATCATCTAGTGCATATAGTGTAAGTCCTACTCTGTGGTCTGTTAGTCTATTTTGTGGGAAGTTATAAGTTCGTATCTTTTCAGAACGGTCACCTGAACCTACTTGTAGTTTTCTTTGGCTTGATGTCTCATCTAGCTGCTTTTGAAGTTCGGCTTCATATACTCTAGCTTTGAGGACTTTCATCGCTTTGTCTCTGTTTTTGTGTTGAGATTTTTCATCTTGTATCGCTGCGACTATTCCAGTAGGGATATGCGTTAGTCGTACAGCAGAGTCTGTGGTATTGACCGATTGTCCACCACATCCACTAGAACGATATACATCCATCTTTATCTCATTTGGCTTGATATCTATCTCCACATCATCGACCTCTGGGATAACTGCTACTGTGATAGCCGATGTATGCACTCGTCCTTGTGTCTCTGTATCTGGGACTCTTTGGACTCTGTGCGTTCCTGCTTCGTATTTGAGCTGAGAATATACACCCTCACCTTTTATCTGAGCGATTAGCTCTTTGTATCCACCTGCTGTGCCGTCGTTGGTGCTTACAAGCTCTATCTTCCAACCTACCTGCTCGGCATATCGTGAATACATACGAAATACATCTGCTACAAACAATGCACTCTCATCTCCACCAGCTCCAGCTCTAAGCTCCAAAAAGATATTTTTATCATCATTTTTGTCTTTTGGTATCATTAGGATTTTAATCTCATCTTCAAGCATAGGAAGCATTGGCTCTAATTCAATTAGCTCCTCTTTGGCGAGTTCTCCTAGTTCAGCATCACCCAAAAGCTCTCTATTCTCTTCTATAGCGTCGGCTGTTTGGATATATATATTGGCTTTTTCTACAAGAGTGGCTAGATTGGACTGTTCTTTACTTAGTTGAGTCATTCTTTTGATGTCACTAGCTATATCAGGAGCACTCAGTAAGAGACTTAGCTCATTGTATTTGTCTATAAATGGTTGAAGTTTTTCTTTGAACATAGGCGTTCTTTGTGTTAGATTGTTTGTGAGGGGTCTGTCGAGACTGCTTATGCAGCTTCGATAGCGTTTACCATTTTATGAAGACGGCTTACTTTTCTAGCAGCTGTTGTTTTTTTGATGAAACCTTTGCTTACTAGTGAGTGGATTTGTTGGTTTGCTATTTTGAATGCACTTGTTGCATTCTCTTTGTTTTCTGAAGCTACTGCTTCGTGTACTGCTTTGATAATATTTTTAATTCTCGTTCTGTAGTATCTGTTTCTCTCTGTTCTTACAGCTGTTTGAAGAATTCTTTTTTTCGCCGATTTGTTGTTTGCCATTGTCTTTCCTTTTTATGTATGTTAGGTATTGTTGTTACTCGATATGAAATATAGAGAAAATAATTGAAGAATATTAGCTAAAAAGATATTAAACGCTTATTAATTATATGTAATCCTAATGCTTAAATTATAAAGATTAACTGATACTATATATATTGCTTACCTTATATAGGGATAAAATTTGTATCAATCATTAGTAGAATGGAAGGAGTAAGAATAAATTAATTTTTTATTATCCTACCTCTCTTTTTAAATATAGCCCTAAAAAGCATAGTTTCAAAAGAATTTAAAAGAATTTTCACTCTTTTTTCAAAAACCCTTGACATTTATTTTTTTTTTGACTATAATTCTCGTCCATTTAAAGTGAATAATTTTTAATGTTGGTGCTGATGTAGCTCAGTTGGCTAGAGCAGCTGATTTGTAATCAGCAGGTCGGGGGTTCGAGTCCCTTCATCAGCTCCATGAAGAAGAAAAATTGAGAAACGAAAAACTTTTATCAGTGTTTGACCAGAAAAAACATTAAGTATTATAATCAAGGTGAGTTATTCAAGTGGTTCAAAGAATGCGGATTGTAAATCCGTCGGCATCTGCCTTCGAAGGTTCAAATCCTTCACTCATCACCATATATAATACGATGTTACCATAAATTTGCGGGTGTAGCTCAGCGGCTAGAGTTCCTGCCTTCCAAGCAGGCTGTCGAGGGTTCGAATCCCTTCACCCGCTCCACGATATGGTACAAACTGGGAGCTGTGTGAAATATTTATTTACAACACTTCACATTACTACTAAAACAACAAACACTAATAATAAAACATTACATACATAAAATTATAATTTTTTATAATATTATAGTCTTTATTTCTATGCCCATATGGCTCAGGGGTAGAGCACTTCCTTGGTAAGGAAGAGGTCGTGAGTTCAAGTCTCACTATGGGCTCCACAATCAACTATGGACAATAGTGTTACCAATTGGTAATAGTTTTGTCCATAATGATTAAGAACAATTGGGTATAATACTATCCTTTAAAATATTTTACGCTAGGAGAATAGCATGGCTAAAGAAAAATTCGAACGAACAAAACCGCATGTAAATATCGGTACTATCGGTCACGTCGACCACGGGAAAACTACATTAACAGCTGCAATCACAATGTGTTTGGGACTTAAAAATGGTCAAGCAACAATGGATTATGACCAAATTGATAACGCTCCTGAAGAGAGAGAAAGAGGTATCACAATTGCTACTTCTCATGTAGAATATGAAACAGATGCTAGACATTATGCACATGTTGATTGTCCAGGACACGCCGATTATGTCAAAAATATGATTACTGGTGCTGCTCAAATGGATGGAGCTATTCTTGTAATTGCTGCGACTGATGGACCAATGGCTCAAACTAGAGAGCATATTCTTCTCTCAAAGCAAGTAGGTGTTCCATATATTGTAATTTTCTTAAACAAAGAAGACCAACTTGATGATGAAGATAAAGAAGAGATGCTGGAGCTTGTAGAGATGGAAGTTCGTGAGCTTCTTACCGAATATGAATTCCCAGGTGATGATACTCCTGTAATTGCTGGTTCTGCATTCAAAGCTCTTGAAGAAGCGAAATCTGGAACTGCTGGTGAGTGGGCTGATAAAGTTTATGCACTTATGGATGCTGTTGATACTTATATTCCAGAGCCTGTAAGAGAGACTGAAAAAGATTTCCTAATGGCTATTGAAGATATCTTTACAATCCAAGGTCGTGGTACCGTTGTAACTGGTAAAATTGATAAAGGTACTGTATGTATTGGTAATGAGGTTGAAATCGTTGGTCTTAAAGATACTCAAAAAACAACTGTAACAGGTGTTGAGATGTTCCGTAAAGAGATGGATTGTGGTCAAGCTGGTGATAACTGTGGTGTTCTTATCCGTGGTATCGATAAAGAAGCAGTACAAAGAGGTATGGTTCTTTGTAAGCCAGGTTCAATTACTCCTCACACTAAATTTGAGGCAGAGGTTTATGTATTGACTAAAGAAGAAGGTGGTCGTCACACTCCATTCTTTAACAACTATAGACCACAATTTTATGTTCGTACAACAGATGTAACAGGTTCAGTTCAGCTTAAAGAAGGTACTGAGATGGTTATGCCTGGAGACAATGTAAAAGTTGATATTGAACTTATCGCTCCTGTAGCACTTGAAGATGGTACTAGATTTGCTATCCGTGAAGGTGGTAGAACTGTTGGTGCTGGTGTTGTTGCTAAGGTAATTGCATAATAAAGCATCGTAAGAGCTTCGGTTCTTACAGATTTATCATAGGAGATAATAATGAGAGAAACTGTTCATTTAGGTTGTGAAAAGTGTACTAGAAGAAACTATCACACGAATAAAAATAAAAAGACTACAACAGAAAAACTTGCTTTGAAAAAGTATTGTAAATGGTGTAAATGTCATACAATTCACAAAGAGATGAAGCTTTAAGCTAAATCATCATATCTTTTGGGTATTATTCAAATCTTGAAAATTATTTGGATAATACCTTTTTAAATTAATTCTAGGCCAATAGCTCAGTTGGTAGAGCACTGGTCTCCAAAACCAGGTGCCGTGGGTTCGAGTCCCTCTTGGCCTGCCACAAAAAAAGGTAACAGATAATGGGAAAAATTTCAACATTTATAGCAAACGCAAAGTCAGAAATTCATAAAGTAATATTTCCAACTAAAGTACAAGTAAGACAAGCATTTATAGCAGTTATTCTCGTTGTGACTGTAATATCAATATTTTTAGCATTGGTTGATTTCTTAATGTCATCAATCGTATCATCAGTTTTATAGGAATTTAAAATGGCTTTTCAATGGTACGCAATACAAACTTACTCGGGAAGTGAACTATCTGTAAAGAGAGCAATTGAACAACTTGTCATAGATTATGGTATCGAAGAGAAAGTTGAGCGAATTGTAGTTCCTACAGAAGAGGTAATAGAAGTAAAAGATGGTAAGAAGAAGATAACAGAGAGAACTCTTTACTCAGGGTATGCTTTTGCACAGATAAATTTAGATACAGACCTTTGGCATAGGATTCAATCTCTGCCACGAGTATCAAGATTTATTGGTGAACAAAAAACTCCAACAGCTTTAACAGAAGCTGATATTAAAGTTATTTTGGACAAGATGGCACAGAAAAATGCACCTCGTCCAAAAGTAGATTTTGAAGATGGCGAAATGGTAAGAATAGTAGATGGTCCTTTTGCAAACTTTACAGGAATGGTAGAGGAGTATGACCTAGACCATGGAAAACTGAGACTTAATGTTTCAATTTTTGGTAGAAATACACCTGTAGAGATACTCTATACACAAGTAGAGAAGATTTTATAAAAAGGTGCGTTAAAAACAGCACCCTACAAAATATTCTCTTATTTTATCTTTCCTAAGGTAGAATGAATAGATGCAAAAATATAAACCTGAGGCAAATGCCGAAGCTTTAGTGAGATGAATTAAAGAGGAGCTTTGCTTCTCTTTAAGAAGACAAATTATAAAAAAAGGA
The DNA here is from genome assembly GCA_045267865.1 of Sulfurovum sp. Lineage (GTDB taxonomy): Bacteria > Campylobacterota > Campylobacteria > Campylobacterales > Sulfurovaceae > Sulfurovum. The sequence continues at coordinate 20,279 of JASFZJ010000045.1, forward strand.
AACAACAGATGGCAAAAAAGATAGCTTTTAAGTTTAAAATGATGATACCAGCTGGAGCAGCAAATCCATCACCACCAGTAGGTCCAGCTCTAGGGCAACGGGGTGTAAATATTATGGAGTTTTGTAAAGCTTTTAATGAGAAAACAAAAGATAAAGCAGGATTTACAATACCTGTAATCGTTACTGTATATGCAGATAAAAGTTTTACTTTTGTAACTAAACAACCACCAGCATCAGACTTAATCAAAAAAGCAGCAGGTATCAAAAAAGGTACAGATAATCCTATCTTGAATAAAGTTGGTTCTATTACAAAAGCTAAACTTGATGAGATTATAGATCAAAAGATAGTTGACCTTAATACAAATGATAGAGATATGGCTGCAAATATCATAGCTGGGTCTTGTAGAAGTATGGGTGTTGAGATAGTAGAATAATCTTTAATATTTAAAGATAAATCATAACCACATTGATTAAAATGTGGGAGCATAGAAAGCGGAGAAAAAAATGGCAAAGAAACCAACTAAAAAAAGAGAAGCTCTACTAAAATTAGTAGATATTACAAAAACATATAATATTGATGAAGCGATGATTGTTCTTAAGACTCTTAAATCAGCAAAATTTGATGAGACTGTTGAATTGGCATTAAATTTAAATGTAGATCCTAGACATGCAGACCAGATGGTTAGAGGTTCTGTTGTTCTTCCTCATGGGACTGGTAAAGTAGTTAGAGTAGCAGTATTTGCAAAAGATGCTAAAGCAGATGAAGCTAAAGCAGCTGGTGCTGACTTGGTAGGTTCAACTGAATTGATTGAGCAAATTCAAGCTGGTAATATTAACTTTGATACTGTTATTGCTACTCCTGATATGATGGGTACACTTGGGAAAGTAGCTAGAATATTAGGACCAAAAGGTCTTATGCCAAATCCTAAAACAGGAACAGTTACTATGGATGTGGCTAAAGCTGTTAAGAATGCTAAAGGTGGACAGGTAAACTTTAGAGTAGATAAAAAAGGAAATATCCACGCAGGTATTGGTAAAGTATCTTTTGAGTTAGAGCATATCAAAGAGAACTTTTTAACGCTTCTTACTATGATAAATAGAGCTAAACCAGCTGTTTCAAAAGGTAGATTTATCACAAACGGTGCTTTGTCACTTACAATGAGTCCATCAATTAAACTTGATACTACAGAGCTTATGGATTTAAAATAATTATCTAACTTTTCTCTTATATTCGTTCCCATGCTATGCGTGGGAATGCATATATTTTCAATCAAGAGTTATAAATTAACTTTTGTTTGAGGGTAACTACCACTCATAATCTTAGATTAAAGATAATAGGGGCTTTGAGCTTAATAATTTTACTTGAAAGAGTAGAAATAGTTAAATTTATTTAACACCCTTTTAGAAATCGGAAGGAGAATATATGACTAGAACTAGAAAAGAAGAACTTGTTGCACAGATGACTCAAGAGTTTAAATCTGCTGGAGCTATCATCGTTTGTAATTACAAAGGTATGAGTGTTGAAAATCTTGAAATCGTAAGAAATATGGCTAAAGATGAAGACACTAAAGTGCAAGTTGTTAAGAATAAACTAGCACAAATTGCATTAATAAATGCAGGATGTGAAGCAGTTACATTTAACGACACTAACCTTGTAATCTGGGGTGATGCACAAGTAACACCTTGTAAGATAGCAGACTTAGCATCTGATAAATTTTCAGATAACTTTGAGATTAAAACAGGTTTAATCCAAGGTGAAGTTGCGTCGATGGAAACTATCAATGCAATGGCTAAATTACCTACTAGAGATGTACTTATTGGAATGTTGCTTAATGTTTGGAATGCACCAGTACAGAACTTCACTATCGGTATGGACGCACTATCTAAAAAATTAGAAGAAGAGGCGTAGAAAAGTAGGTTCGATTTTATCGAACTTATTTAAAATTAAATATATAATATTAAGGAAATAATATGGCAACAACTAAAGAAGATGTTCTTGAGTTTATCTCAAATATGTCAGTACTAGAGCTCTCAGAGCTTGTAAAAGAATTTGAAGAAAAATTTGGTGTTTCAGCTCAAGCTACAGTAGTAGCTGATGGTGGAGCAGCAGTAGAAGCTGTTGAAGAGCAGACTGAGTTTGATGTTGTTCTTACAGGTGCTGGTGAGAAGAAAATTAATGCTATTAAAGTAGTAAGAGCAATTACTGGTCTTGGACTTAAAGAGGCTAAAGGTGCTGTTGAAGGTGTACCTTCTGTACTTAAAGAAGCTGTTTCTAAAGAAGAAGCTGAAGCTTTCAAAAAACAAATCGAAGAAGCTGGTGCTTCTTGTGAGCTTAAATAATTTTATTATTATAAGCGAGTCTAGGCATTGTGCCTAGATTCACCTAACTACATTTGATATAGCGATAAACTATATGGAGACATTTTCATACCCTCACAATATAGTTTTTTTGTATATCTAATACATTTCAAACACTAATTTACTACAAACCATATTAACTAACCATACTAAGGATATCCATGTTAAACTCTTTACACTCTGGTAACAGGCTTCGTGTTGATTTTTCAAAAACACCTAGAGAAATAGAAATTCCAAATTTATTGCAACTTCAACAGAAAAGTTATGAAAACTTTTTGATGTTGGGTGAAAAAGATAGAAAAAACTCTACACTAGAGAAAGTATTTAGATCAGCTTTTCCTATTCACGACCAACAAAATAGAATTACCCTTACATACAAAAACTCTGAAGTTATAAAACCTAAATATACAGTTAGAGAGTGTATGGAGAGAGGGCTTACTTATAGTGTATCTTTGAAGATGAATATCGCCCTTACTATATGGAATAGAGATGAAAAAACAGGTGAGAAACTAAATCCAAAAGATATAAAAGAACAGGCTGTTTTCGTTCGTGATATTCCTTTGATGACGGATAGAACTTCATTTGTTGTGAATGGTGTTGAGAGAGTTATCGTAAATCAACTTCACCGTTCTCCAGGGGTTATTTTTAAAGAAGAGGAGGGAACTACTATCGGTAGTCCACTTCTATACTCTGCTCAAATTATTCCCGACCGTGGTTCATGGTTATATTTTGAGTATGATGCAAAAGAGATATTATATGCTAGAATAAATAAAAGAAGAAAGATACCTGTAACAATTTTATTTAGAGCATTAGACTACTCTAAAGATGATATTGTAAAACTATTCTACTCTACAAAAACTATTACCATTAAAGAGAATAGATTTTTAACAAAATTTAAGGCAGAAGATTTCCAAGGCAGAGCTGATTATGATGTTAAAGATATTGATGGTAATACTGTTATTAATGCAGGAAAGAGACTTACAAAGAAAAAAGTTCAAACTCTTGTAGATAATGGACTTGAATGGGTAGAGTATCCTCTAGATATTTTGATGGATAGACACTTAGCAAGACCTGTAATTGACCAAGAGAGTGGAGAGATACTTTATGATACAGTATCTTCTCTTGATGAGGCTAAACTTAAAAAGATGATAGAGCAGGGTGTTGAGACTATTGAGATTATCAATGACTTAGCTGATGGTGCTGATAGGTCTATCATTAACGCATTTATCGCAGATGGTGAGAGTTTGAGACTTCTAAAGCAAACTGAACAGATAGAAGATGAAAATGTACTCTCAGCCATTAGAATATACAAAGTGATGAGACCAGGTGAGCCTGTAACTCCTGAGGCTGCGAAAATATTTTTAAGACAACTATTTTTCGACCCAGAGAGATATGACCTCACAAAAGTTGGACGAATGAAGATGAACCACAAATTAGGGCTTGATATTCCTGAGTATGCGACGGTTATTACATCAGAAGACCTTATCAATACAGTTAAATATCTTATTAAAGTAAAAAATGGTCAAGGTCATATAGATGATAGAGATCACTTAGGAAACAGAAGAATTAGAGCAATTGGTGAGCTTCTAGGTAATGAGCTTCATAATGGTCTTATCAAAATGCAAAAAGCTATTAAAGATAAGATGACAACAGTATCTGGTACACTTGATGAGCTTATGCCTCACGATTTGGTAAACTCTAAAATGATTACAAATACTATTTTGGAATTCTTTTCAAGTGGACAACTTTCACAGTTTATGGACCAGACAAATCCACTAAGTGAAGTGACACATAAAAGAAGATTATCAGCACTAGGTGAGGGTGGTCTTGTTAAAGAGAGAGCAGGGTTTGAAGTACGAGATGTTCATCCAACTCACTATGGGAGAATATGTCCAATTGAGACACCAGAGGGTCAGAATATTGGTCTTATCAATACACTAGCTACTTACTCAAAAGTAAATGAACACGGATTTATTGAAGCACCATATAAAGTGGTAAAAGATACACAAGTAACTGATGAGATTGTATATATCACAGCTACACAAGAGGAAGATAAATGTATCGCACCAGCTTCAACTGTTGTTGGCGAAGATGGGCGTATTGTTGAGGATCTTATTGAGACAAGACTTAACGGAAATATAGAACTTAATAATGCTTCAAGAGTGGATTTAATTGATATTTCTCCTCTTATGATTTCAGGTTCAGCTGCTGCTCTTATTCCATTCTTAGAACACGATGATGCCAACAGAGCGTTAATGGGGTCAAATATGCAACGACAAGCAGTACCACTTCTAAAAACAGAAGCACCAATGGTGGGTACTGGTATGGAAGCTATCGTAAGTCGTGATGCGTGGGAGTGTGTTAAGGCGAAAAGAAAAGGAACTGTAGAGAAAGTAGATGCTAAAAATATCTATGTTATGGGTGAAGATGATACAGGTGTATTTATAGACCATTATCCCTTAGAAAAGAATATGAGAACCAACCAAAATACTACATTTACTCAGACTCCTATAGTTAAGCTAGGTGATAAAGTAGAAGCTAAACAGGTCATTGGTGATGGTGCAAATATGGACCAGGGTGAGTTGGCAATTGGTAAAAATATCCGTATAGCATTTATGCCATGGTATGGTTATAACTATGAAGATGCGATTGTAATCTCTGAGAGAATTATCCGTGAAGATGTATTTACATCTGTGCATACTTATGAAAAAGAGGTAGAGGCTAGAGAGCTTAAGCATGGAACAGAAGAGATAACAAGAGATATACCAAATATCAGAGAAGATGAGCTTTTACATCTTGATGAGAGTGGTATTGTTGAAATCGGTACTTATGTTAAATCTGGTATGATTTTAGTAGGTAAAGTATCTCCAAAAGGTGAGATTAAACCAACTCCTGAAGAGAGATTATTACGAGCTATATTTGGTGAAAAAGCTGGACATGTAGTCAATAAATCTCTCTACTGTGCCGCCTCTATGGAGGGTATAGTTGTAGATATTAAAGTATTTACAAAAAAGGGTTATGAGAAAGACGCAAGAGCTATCCAAGCTTATGAAGAGGAGAAAGCTGTTCTTGATGGTGACCACCACGACCAACTATTGATGATAGATAGAGAAGAGATACTTCGAATTTCTACTTACTTATCACAAGAGATATTACTTAAAGATATAACCATCAGTGATGATGAGTATCAAATAGGTGATAAAATCCCTCAATCAATACTTAAAATCATTAATAGATTTGCTCTTAGAGGAGTAGTTCAATCATATTCAAGTAGTGTTCAAAATGAGTATGAGACACTTAAAAATTACTTCTTAAAACAGAAAAAGAGACTTAAAATTGAACATGAAGAGAAATTAAGTGTATTAGAAAAAGATGATATTTTACCATCTGGTGTGACTAAGCTTGTTAAAATCTATATCGCAACTAAGAGAAAACTCAAAGTTGGTGATAAGATGGCAGGGAGACATGGAAATAAAGGTATCGTATCAATCATCGTTCCAGAGATTGATATGCCTTACCAAGAAGATGGACGAGCTGTGGATTTGATTTTAAATCCTCTAGGAGTTCCATCTCGTATGAATATTGGACAAATCCTTGAAGTTCACTTAGGACTTATTGGTAAAAATCTAGGTGAGCAGATAGAAAAGATGTTCAATAATCAACAGAGTGATTTTGTGGCACAACTTAGAGAGAAGATGATAAATATTGCAGATGTGGCAAAACTTATGAATGCAAAAGAGCTTTTAACTAAGATGAGTGATGAAGAGCTTATCGTTTATGGTAGAGATTGGAGTAAAGGTGTGAAATTTGCAGCACCTGTATTTGAGGGAACTAATCAAGAGGAGTTTGATAAACTCTTTGAGATGGCAAAGATGGATAGCGATGGTAAGATGGTAATGTTCGATGGTAAGACAGGAGAGAAAATGATTGAAAAGGTCAATGTTGGGTATATGTATATGCTTAAACTTCACCACCTTGTTGATGAGAAAGTTCACGCAAGAAGTACAGGACCTTATTCATTAGTTACGCAACAGCCAGTTGGTGGTAAAGCACTATTTGGTGGACAGAGATTTGGAGAGATGGAGGTATGGGCATTGGAAGCTTATGGAGCAGCTCACACACTCAAAGAGATGCTTACTATCAAATCTGATGATGTAGAGGGTAGAGCAAGAGCTTATAGAGCTATTACTAAAGGTGAGAGTGTACCAGAATCAGGTGTACCAGAGACTATGTTTGTATTGACAAAAGAGCTTCAAGCACTAGGGCTTGATACAGAGTTATATGAGAGTAAAAAAAAAGTGGAGGGTGAGTAATGAGTAAATTTTTAGAGAATTTGACATTAATTGATTTAAATAACGAAGAGAGACCAAAGGATATAGCTGCATTAAGACTAAGAGTGGCATCTCCTGAGAAAGTACTTTCTTGGAGTTATGGAGAGGTTAAAAAACCTGAAACTATCAACTACCGAACACTTAAACCTGAGAGAGACGGACTCTTTTGTGCCAAAATTTTTGGACCAATTAGAGACTATGAGTGTCTTTGTGGTAAATACAAAAAAATGCGTTATAAAGGTGTCATTTGTGAGAAGTGTGGTGTTGAAGTCACTACTTCAAAAGTAAGACGAAACAGAATGGGACACATAGACCTTATCGCTCCTGTGGCTCATATTTGGTATGTAAGCTCATTGCCATCTCGTATCGGTACACTTCTTGGTGTAAAGATGAAAGATTTGGAGAGAGTTTTATACTATGAAGCATATATTGTAAAAAGTGCTGGAGATGCGTGTTATGATAGTGAGGGCTTAAATCCACTTGTTAAGTACGATGTACTAAATGAAGAGCAGTATCAACAGATAGTACAGAGATTTGGAGATAGCGATTTAGATGCAAGAATGGGTGGAGAGATTATCCAAGAGCTTCTTGGAGATTTAGATTTGGTTGATATGTTTACTCAACTTAAACTTGATATTCAAGCTACTAAATCAGAAGCAAAAAGAAAAACTATTGTAAAAAGACTTAAAGTTATTGAGGCATTTTTGCATTCAGGAAACCGTCCTGAATGGATGATGCTTACTCAGTTGCCAGTTCTTCCACCAGATTTAAGACCACTTGTAAGTCTTGATGGTGGTAAATTTGCTGTTTCTGATGTGAATGACCTCTATAGAAGAGTAATCAACCGTAATCAAAGACTTAAAAGACTTGTGGAACTTGATGCTCCTGAGATTATTGTACGAAATGAAAAGAGAATGCTTCAAGAAGCTGTTGATGCTCTTTTTGATAATGGTAGAAGAGGAAATGCTGTAAAAGGTGCTAACAAAAGACCACTTAAATCACTCTCAGAAGTAATTAAAGGTAAACAAGGTCGATTTAGACAAAACCTCTTGGGTAAAAGGGTGGATTTCTCTGGACGGTCTGTTATTGTTGTAGGACCTAATTTAAGAATGGATCAGTGTGGACTTCCTAAAGTAATGGCGATTGAGTTATTTAAGCCACACCTTATGGCAAAACTTGAAGAGAAAGGTTACGCTACAACTCTTAAACAAGCCAAAAAAATGATAGAGAAGAAAGAGAATGAAGTATGGGAGTGTCTTGAAGAGGTAGTTGAAAATTACCCAATCTTGCTAAACCGTGCACCAACGCTTCACAAACTTTCTATCCAAGCGTTTCACCCACGATTGATTGAGGGTAAAGCTATTCAACTTCACCCATTAGTATGTTCTGCATTTAATGCCGACTTTGATGGTGACCAGATGGCTGTACATATTCCACTGTCTGATAAAGCGATAGCAGAAGCAAAAGTATTGATGTTAGCATCTATGAATATTTTGCTTCCAGCATCAGGTAAAGCAATAGCCGTACCATCACAAGATATGATTTTAGGTCTCTATTATCTTACATTGGAGAAAAATGATGTAAAAGGTGAGCATAAACTTTTCGCCAATGTTGAAGAGGTGGAGATTGCATTTGAGCAACAATCACTTGACTTAAATGCACACATCAGAACTGTAATTGATGGTAAAATCGCCAAATCAACAGCAGGCCGACTTATTCTAAAGTCAATTATTCCTGATTATGTACCAGAAAAATATTGGAATAAAGTTCTTAAGAAAAAAGATATTGGTACACTAGTTGATTATATTTACAAAATAGGAAGTATCGCAGAGACTGCTGGTTTCCTTGATAATCTTAAAGATATGGGTTTTAAATATGCAACTAAAGTAGGTGTATCAATCTCAATTGATGATATTAAAATTCCAGAAATTAAAGAGATAACGGTAACAGCCGCCAAAGTAGAAGTGAAAGAGATTCAAAGACAGTATGGTTCAGGACTTTTAACAGACCAAGAGCGATATAATAAGATTATTGATATCTGGACAGATGCGAATAACACTATCGCAGGAGGTCTTATGGAACTCATTAAAGCTGATAAAGATGGATTTAACTCTGTTCACATGATGGCTGACTCAGGGGCTAGGGGCTCAGCAGCTCAAATTAGACAACTCTCAGGTATGAGAGGTTTGATGGCAAAATCTGATGGTTCAATTATTGAAACACCAATTACATCAAACTTCCGTGAAGGTTTAAATGTGCTTGAATACTTTATTTCGACTCACGGAGCGAGAAAAGGTCTAGCAGATACAGCACTTAAAACAGCCAATGCAGGGTACTTGACAAGAAAACTTATTGATGTTGCACAAAATGTAAAAATCAGTACAGTTGATTGTGGTACACATGAAGGTGTTGAAGTATCTGATATTGTTGTTGGTAATGAGATGATTGAACCACTATCAGACCGTATCTATGGTAGAGTTTTAGCAGAAGCTATTATCGACCCAATCACATCTGAGGTACTTATAAGCGAGGGTACGATGATAGATGAAGAGATGTCTATGAGAGTGCAAGAGGCAGGAGTGCGTTCTGTTGCGATAAGAGCTCCATCAACATGTAAAGCACCTAAAGGTATTTGTGCTAAATGTTATGGTCTAAATATGGCTGATAATAGAATGGTCAAAAGAGGAGAGGCAGTTGGTGTAATTGCAGCTCAATCAATTGGTGAGCCAGGAACACAACTTACTCTGCGTACATTCCATACAGGTGGAACAGCTACAGCAGGTAAAGAAGATAGACAAGTTATCGCCACTAAAGAGGGTTTCATTCGATACTATAACCTTAATGTATATAGAAATAGAGAAGATAACCTAATCGTAGCGAATAGAAGAAATGCTGGAGTACTTCTTGTTGAGCCTAAGATAAAAGCTGTAGTTGATGGTAAAGTATCTCTTATAGTTGCTCATGACGAATATGTAATTTCAGTCAAGGGAAGCGATAAAAATGAAGTCAAATATAACATCAGAAAATCAGATGTAGCTAAATCTAATGAACTTGCAGGTGTTGCAGGTAAAGTAGAGGGTAAACTATTCTTGCCTCTCAAAGATGGTGACATAGTCAAAGAGGGTGACTCAATTGTTGAAGTTATCAACGAGGGTTGGTCTGTTCCTAGTCGTGTACCATTTGCTTCTGAACTAAAAGTGGAAGATGGTGCACCTGTAACTCAAAATGTAGTTTCAGAAGCTAGAGGAAAAGTGAAATACTTTTTGCTAAAAGGTGACTACCTAGAAGACCACAGTATGAGTAGAGAGGGTGAGAAAGTAACTGAAAAAGGTCTCTTTGCCGTTATTGTTGATGATAATAATAGAGAAGCAGCACGACACTACATCTCAAGAGGTTCAGTTCTCAAAGTAGATAATGATGCTTCTGTCCAAAGAGGTGACTTAATTTCAGCACCAGAGATATCAACACAAGTAGTTATCGCCGAGTGGGACCCATATACTGAGCCTATTATAGCAGAGCAGAGTGGTACAGTTAAATTTGAAGATATTATTCCTGGTGTAACAGCTGTTGAAGAGTTTGATGAAGTAACAGGTGACACGAGACTAGAGCTAAATGAACACATTGCTACTGTATATAAACCAGCGATTATTCTTGCTACAGAGGGTGGAGATATTATCCGTTATCAACTTGACCCAAAAAGTGTACTATTTATCAATGATGGTTCAGATGTAAGCATAGCAGATATTTTGGCAAAAACACCAAAAGCTGCTCAAAAATCAAAAGATATTACAGGGGGTCTTCCTCGAGTATCAGAACTACTAGAAGCAAGACGACCAAAAGATATAGCCCTTATCGCTCAAATTGATGGAGTGGTAAGCTTCGGTAAACCTCTAAGAGGGAAAGAGAGACTAATTGTCTCAGGAGATAATGGTCAAATTACAGAGCAGTTTGTGGATAAAAACAAAGTTGCTCTTGTAAATACAGGTGAGTATGTTCACGCAGGTGAAAAACTAACAGACGGTATCATCTCTAGTCACGATATATTAGCAGCACTTGGTGAGAAAGCTCTTTATGAGTATATCGTCTCAGAAGTACAGATGGTATATAGAAGACAAGGGGTTAATATCTCTGATAAACACATCGAGATAGTTACATCACAGATGATGAGACAAGTCAAGATTGTAGAGAGTGGCGATAGCAAATTTATAGCAGGAGACATAATATCTCGCCGTAAATTCAAAGAAGAGAATGAGAGTGTATTAGGACTAGGTGGAGAGCCTTCAATAGCAGAGCCAATGTTAGTAGGTATCACTCGTTCAGCAGTTGGAGCAGATAGTATCATATCAGCAGCATCGTTCCAAGATACAACAAAAGTGCTTACATCAGCATCAATAGCAGGTACAATAGACAAACTAGAAGACTTAAAAGAGAATGTTGTAATAGGTAGATTAATACCAGTAGGAACAGGTATGATAGACGACAACGATATTAAGATAACACCAGCAGAGTAGGGGACTACTTCGCTTTAGCAGTAGAGAGGCTTTCTCTTTATAGGCAGACTCAGGTTAGTAAGCCCAACGGTCTTTAGCCGTTGGGTAGTTCCACCTCTCCAATAGCCTCTTTTATATCATACTCTATCATTTCTATAGGTACTCTTCCCTCGTAATAAGCAAAATATCTTCCCTCTACAAATATTGCTACTAATGGTATATCGTGATTTTTGGGTAGTTTTAGAGTTTTTACCAATAGATTTGCAAAGTCATTGTTTGATGGGCTAGTTGAGAGGAAGTATTTTATTTTATGTTTTTTTTGTAACTCTTCTATCTGTGTGCTATTTAGCTCATCATTGACATTTACTCCTACTATAAATATATCTTTGGAGTATTTTTCTTGTAGTATATTTATATATTCAATATTGTCCATACATGGCTTACACCATGAAGCAAATAGGTTGATTAATAATATTCCTTGTTGTGGAGTATGAAATATCACTTTATTGTTAGAAATTGTTACTTTTTGAGGTTCATTTTGAATATTGTAGAGTATGAATGAGTCTATCTTACTTAAATTATCTTCTATTAAAATAATCTTTTTTTCTTTTTCGTATTTTTTCTCTTCTATTTTGTCACTACAGCCCACAAAAAATAACAATAGTGCTATAAAAAAAAGATAAGTTTTAGACACACTGTTCCTTTGGGTATAATTATGAGTGCAATTATATCAAAATTAGGATTAAGAGAGTAGATGAGTATTACTAAAAATGATAGAAAAAAATTATTTAGAAAAGAGTGCTTAAGTGAGTTGAAAAAAGAGCAAAAGAGAGGTAGTTACAGAAAAGATAAAGATATATTGGGTATATTATACCAATTGGTTGAGAGATACAATGCAAAGAGTATTATGTTATATATCCCTTTATCTATAGAGGTCAATATCTATCCTCTTATTAATCGCTTACGAAAAGAGCAAAAAACTATCTTTGTCCCATTTATGGAGGGTGATAGTTTTAGATTGGTAAAATATAGATTACCATTAAAGAAAAAACAATTTGGAATAAAAGAACCCAATAATTCAAAACAGTATAGAAGAAGAGATTTAGATTTAGCTATCGTACCTATAGTTGGAATAGATGTGAGTGAAAAACGCATTGGATTTGGCAAAGGTATGTATGATAGATTTTTTGAAAAAGAGAATGAAAATATAAAAAAGACGATTTTTGTATCGCGTAAATTATGTAGAAGTTTAGATATTTTAACAGATAATTATGATATCAAAGCAGACATAATTGTAACATACAAAAGAGTCTATCAAGGATAACAGAATGTTAGGAATAATAGGCACAACAGGTGCCGTGGGCGTAGTAGTGGGTGCAGGAGTATCATATCTACTACTCAATAGAAATAGTAAAATGAGATTTCGGCATATTGAGCTAGAAGTCAAAGCAAAAGCAAAAGCGATAGAAAATGAAGCAGAACTTCTACTCAAATCTACTCATGTAAAGATGAAAGAGAGAGAACTAGCACAAGAAGAGCTATTCCAAAAGAAGATGGTAAAAGTAGATAAACAGAGTCGTGAGCTAATAATAGAGACTAGAGATATAAGAGCTAAATCTAAAGAGATAGATAGCCTCAAAGAGAAACTTATTGATAGAGAGAGTGAGGTAGATGAACTTGAAGCTATAAAGAGGAAAGAGATAGAGATAGTATTGGATAAAATGGAAGATATAGCCTCTCTCACCAAAGAGGAAGCAAAAGCTTATATTTTAGAAAAAGTAGAAGAGAGTAGCCGTGCAGAAGTAGCAGGGATAGTTCGTAAATATGAGAGAATAGCCAAAGAAGATGGTGAGAAGAATGCCAACTATATATTGGCTCAAGCCACCACAAGGTATGCAGGTGAGTTTGCAGGTGAGAGATTGATAAATCTTGTAAATCTTCCAAGTGATGAACACAAAGGTCGCATCATCGGCAAAGAGGGTCGAAATATCAAGACTCTTGAGATGCTTTTGGGTGTGGATATTGTAGTAGATGATACTCCTGGTGTGATTATTGTGAGTAGTTTTAATCTATATAGAAGAGCAATTGCTACACGAGTGATAGAGATATTGGTAGAAGATGGACGCATACACCCAGGACGAATAGAAGAGGTGCATGAGAAAGTTGAGAGAGAGTTTGAGCAGAAGACATTTGAAGAGGGGGAGAATATCATTATAGATTGGGGACTATTCCCAATGCATAAAGAGTTGATACGGCTTATTGGTAAGCTCAAATATCGTGCTAGTTATGGACAAAATGCTCTAGCTCATACGCTAGAAGTGGCAAGACTTGCACAGATAATGACAGCCGAAATGGGTGGAGATGAGAAACTTGCCCTAAGAGCAGGACTTTTGCACGATATAGGTAAAGCTCTCACACAAGAACAAGGTGGCTCACATGTAGATATAGGTGTAGCATTATGTCGCAAATATAAAGAACATCCGACCGTTATAAACGCCATATACGCACACCACGGATACGAAGAGCCAGACTCCGTAGAGAGTGCATCAGTATGTGCAGGAGATAAGCTCTCAGCAGCGAGACCAGGGGCTAGACGAGAAGTATTGGAGAACTTTACCAAGAGAGTAAAAGAGATAGAAGATATAGCCACAAGTAGAGAGTTCGTGAGTAAAGCCTATGCCATAAACGCAGGACGAGAGATACGAGTTTTTGTCAATGCACAAAAGATGAGTGATAATGAAGCTGTATTATTGAGTAAAGAGATAGCCAAGGAGATAGAAGAGAAAGTCCAATTCCCTGGTGAGATAAAAGTCAATGTGATACGAGAGAGTAGAGCCGTTCACTACGCTAAATAAAAATTAAAAAAGGAGAGTAAAATGGAAAATAAGTTTATGGAAGCAATGGATTTTCGCCATGCATGTAAAGTCTTTGATGAGACCAAAAAAATATCTGATGAGGATATGCATATCATACTTGAAACTGGAAGAAAATCTCCATCATCTTTTGGTATGGAAGCGTGGAAGTTTTTGGTTATCACCAATGAAGAGCTTCAATCCAAAATTAGACAAGTATGCTGGAACCAAGTTCAAGTAACAAGCTGTTCACATCTAGTAATATTATTAGCAGGGATAGATAGTGTCAAAGTAAGTTCAGGTGAGGTAGAGAAGAGATTTGCAAGACGAGAGATGAGCAAAGAGCAGTTGGATGGGTATATCAATCTCTATGCAGACCATCTTTCAGACATATTAAACACTGATGAAAATATCTACAAATGGACATCAAAACAGGCATATATCGCTTCTGGAAATATGATGACAGCAGGAGCATTTTTGGGAATAGATTCATGTCCAATAGAAGGCTTTGATAAAGAGAAACTTGAAGAAGTGTTAAATCTTGATACTACCAAACATCAAGTAGCTTTAGTATTGCCTTTTGGATATAGAATAAACCCTCAATCAGAGCAGTTGAGATTAGAATTTGATGAGGTTGTAGAGTTTATGAAATAGTAAATATCAAATATCAAATATATAGAATAGGAAGAAGTTTAATACTTCTTATTCTTATAAACCAACAAATCTTTTTCATTCAAATTATCAAGTAATAGAGATAAATCCTCTCCTGATAATAGTATCATTTTCTCATCTTCACTTTCCAAAATTTCAGAAGCAAATCCATTTTTTGAAAAAAGAATATAATTTTCTATCTTTAATTTAGCTATTTTAGAATTTTCTTTTAATCTCTCAATCATATTTATATTGGCTACCTCTTTAGAGTATTTACAAGCACCTGCTACAATCTTGCCTGACTTACTTTTAGCTAGTATCTCTATATTTATCTTTTTGTCATAATAACTACCCATAGATACTATAGGGTCATCTTCAAACTTACTAGCGATGCGTTGAAGAACAAGTTCTCGCACAAGTAAATTACTTAATAAAATAGAAAAGTTCTCTCTCATTTTCATCCATTTTTCTTTAACTTCACTAAAATCACCCTTAGCTATACTCTTATAGTTAGGAGAAATTATAGCAAACCAAAAACGCATAAAAGGAAGAGAAAAAAGCAATCTATCAGACTTCTCATTACTCTCTTGAAATGGTTTTTCAATAGACAAATCAAATTTAAGAAGGCTCTTTTTCTCCAAGTAATCTATAGCATCTTCACCCTTATCTCTCCCTATCTTAGCTTTTTTAAACACATCATGCTCATACTCCACACCCAATGCCACAATAGATAATAGCTTATGATAGACAGGATTATTATGTGTATATCTTGTCATACTTTTATGCAAAGCTTCATAGTTAGAGAGTATTTTATCTTCGATAAGAGCTTCTACAGATTTAGAAGTATTTACACGCCATCCAGTACCACCAAAGACGGTAAAATATTCCAAAGCCGTATCAAAATCTTTGATATTATTCTCATAAGCGAAAGAGCGAAAATGTTGTAAAAGTCTTGTGTGTTTGGACATAGGTTAGCCTTATTTTAGATTTTTGCTTATGACTATTATACTATTTTATAGAATATTTAATCAAACTCTCTAAAATCGCACTAATATCACTCCTCTGCTTTATCCGACAAGGCTTTAACAGACCGTGTTGCAATACTCTTTTGGTCAAATTAAAATCTTCTACTATCGTTATACCCTCTATCGCTTGGAAAATATCTCTTTGGTTAAAATAGTGTTTTCCTGATATAATTTTACAGCCAAATTGGGCTGGTTCTCCTGCATTGTGTCCTCCGATTGGAGCGAAAGCTCCTCCTAATATCACTATATCACTTATAGCGTAGATGTTTACGAGTTCGCCTAGTGTATCTACCAATATTATGTCACTTGTAAGGCTTTGGTTTTGTGAATATCTTTGAGTCGTATATTTTGAAGTAGCGAACTCCTCTATCATCGTGTTTACTTTCTCAAATCTCTCTGGGTGTCTTGGGACTATGATAAGTTTTGTATTTGGTTCATCTTTGCAAAGTGCATCAAAAGCTTTGAGGATAAGCTCCTCTTCGCCCTCGTGGGTACTCGCTCCACATAATATCAAGCCTGATGGTTTGGTTAGGTTTTGTGTGGGTGATGAGAGTTTGGAGAGTTTGATATTTCCTGTGATGGTGATATTTTTTGCTCCTAGTGACTCTAATCTCTGGGCATCTTTTTGGGTTTGTGCAAACACTTCATCTATATTGTTGAAGATTTTTTTATAAAACCATCGTATTTTGTAGTATTTGTGATATGACCTATCGCTCATTCTAGCGTTTATGAGGATTATTTTTGCCCCTCTACTTCGTGCTAAAGCAAAGAGCAGATACCAAAACTCTGCTTCCATCACCACAAGAGCCTTTTGAGGTGTTGTCCAAAACCACAATAGCCACTCAAAAGGCAGATACTGTGACTCTGTTGTATATTCTTGTATCGCTTTGTAACCTGTATTTGTGGTAGTTGTCATTCGTAATAGTTCTTGTGGTAGCGTATCAACTATCGGCTTAATCGCTTTTGCTTCACCGAAACTACACGAGTGAAACCAAATACCATTGGGCTTTAATCGGCTGTTTTGCCATAAGAAAAATCTAGCAGGAATGGATTGTCTGTATTTATCTTTGAGGGATATTATGAGGAGTAATGGGAGTGCTATTATATACAAAAATAGCATCAAGAGAGTATAAAGAAGAGAAAAAATCTTCTCCATATTTTCTTCTTTATGCTTCTGCTGAAACTGGCTCGATATAGATAATTCTTCCACAGTGAGGGCAGTTACAAATTTCACTACCTTTAATCACTTCAGAGTATGTCTTATCATTTAGTTTCATATAACAGCCATAACAAGCCTGTTTTTTAATAGAAACAACAGCTGTATTTCCTGCCCAAATACGGATTTTTTCATAAAATGCAAGTACTTTTTGCTCTAGGTTTCTGCTAATCTCTTCTCTTTTGACGAAAAGCTCACCTTTACTTACCTCTATCTCTGCTTTTTTCGCCGAACCCTCTTCACTCACTATTTTATACTGTGCGTTAAGTTCAGATACTTTGGCAGTTAGCTCATCGACAAGTTCTTTTTTGGTATTGTTAATATTTTGAAGTCTATCTATCTCTTCATTGGCAAAAGTCATCTTCTCTTTGGCAATCTCTTCTTCCAAAGATAGAGCTTTCATCTCTTTTTCATTTGAGATTTTTTTTGTTTTTTTGGTATTTTCTCTCAACTGCTCATTGAGAAGTGTAAGCTGATTATCAAAAGTTTTTACTTTTTTATCATTATCTAAAATAGACTCATTGAGTTTATTAAGCTCATCTGTAGCTGTTTTAAGCTTCTTCTCAACACGAGATACTTTTTTGTCTATCGCTTCTAACTGAGGATTATAACCATCTATCGCTTGGTCATTTTTGGAGAGTTCTATAAGCTCTTTTAAGTGTATGTTCAATCTATTTCCTTTAAGTTTCAGGGGTGATGCATATCGATTTTATATAGTTTCTATATAAAATGGGTTTTTTGAATTTGAAATTATAGCCAAAATAGGTAAAGATTTCAACTCCTCTAGCATTATCTGGGCAAAAAACATCTCACTCTCATAGTGTCCTATATCAACCATCATCAAATCTTGGCTCAAAGCACTCATAGCATCATGGTATTTTATATCCCCTGTCAAGAAACAATCAGCCTCCACAAAGTTCAACAATGAAGCCCCTGCCCCTGTAGTAAGAGCGATAGAGGTTATCTTCTCTTTTTTGCCAATGACTTTAAGAGTAGGCAGATTAAGCTTCTCTCTCAAAATCGCCAAAAGCTCTTTATAATTCCACTCACCTTTTGCCAAACATAAAAAATCATTTTGCATCTCAACCTTAAAGCCCAAAACTTTCTCAAAAACATAACGATTGAGGTGAGTTTTATCAAAATTAGTATGCATAGCGATAAGAGACTGTTTTCTAAGTATCATCTCTTCAATCAAATTCGCAGGATATTTAGAGAAATCAAGCTCTGTAAGTTTGCCAAATATAAGAGGGTGATGGACAATAAAAAGCGTCCCCTCTGAAGCATTTTGGATATTATCAATATCAACATCAAGAGACAAGACTATATTAGAGACTTCTCTATCCATATCACCGATTATAAGCCCTGAGTTATCCCATTTTTCTTGAAGCTCAAAAGGGCTTATTTCGTTTAGTTTTTCGTGTATTTGTTTTAGGGTCATTTTTATTCTCCAACTTCTTTTATAATTTTCTTAGTATTTTTTCTTTTTTAGTTTATTATAACATAGAATTGTTTGTTTGTCTAAAGTAAGAGAGGTTTGGATATAATAAACTATAAAATTTTTAAAGGAAGATTATGAAATATATATCGTTTATTATACTATTCTCTACATATTTACTTAGTGTTGAGTATGGTACAGCTAGGAATGAGACGCTTTTTAATCAGCTATCTCAAAATGAGAATAAATCTAATATCAATCTAATCCAAGAGATAGAGAGAAATATTTATACTCAATTGAAAAAAATATCATATTATCAAAAAAAGATAGGAGATATAAGCTCTCTTGAAATAAAAATCTCTAAATTAGATAAAAGTAAGTTGGATAATAAGAAACTTTCAAAACTAGATAATATGACATCAGAGCTAAAGATAAGAGAGCAAAGTCTAAATAACTCTATAAATAAGAGCAAAGAGACTATAAAGATACTAGAGACTTTAAAAAGAAAAATAAAGGGGCGTAGATGAAAAAAGTTATTTTTATAATATTTATATTATTTATGAGTAGTTTAATTGGTGAAGCTAATATAAGTGATATTGATACCGACTATGAAAAATTGATAGAGAAATATGAAGGGCTAACAGATACAAAAATGGAAGTAAAAGATACTATTAATAATATATCTAATGGTAGAAGTATAAGAACTGATGGATTTAAGTATTATTCTGATGAAAATTCATCTATTAGATTATATAAATTTTCACTTGTTCTACTACTTTCAATTACAGCTCTTTTGTCTCTATGGATTATACTCAAATATATCAAAGTAACTAGAAATAGTGATAATTTATTTAGATTGAGTGCTATCATTATTATACTCTTTATGTTGGGTGTTATTGTAATTATTGCAGAAGATACTACACAAATTTCGGCTGTTGTTGGTCTTTTGGGAGCTATTGCAGGATATTTTCTAAAAGAGGGCAGAGAGGCATTATCTGATACACTAGATGAAGATAGTAACAATAAAAATATAGACAAACCATTAGATTGAGAGCCAAATGTACACAAAAGAACTTCAAGCGATAGAGAGAGCAAATAGATTTAGGAAACGAGAGATTTATGATGATAGATTAGATGATTTGGCATCTAATGACTATCTGGGTCTCTCAACCAATAAAAAACAGCTTAAAAAAGCATTTAAACTACTCAATGAGTATGATACTATTAGCTCCAAAGCTTCTATGCTTGTTAATGGTTATCACCCAATTCATCGTATGTTTGAAAAAACTTTAGCTGAGTATAATGGCTTTAATGAGGGGCTTATTGTCGGTTCTGGATTTTTGGCTAATATGGCTTTAATAGAGTCTTTGGTTCGTAAAGGTGATATGCTCTTTATGGATGAAGAGTACCATGCAAGTGGTGTGATGGCTTCGCAAATTTTGGGTGATAGAGTAGTCTTTTTCGCTCATAATAATAGTGAAGATTTAAGAGCTAAACTCACTCAATATCCTGCCCACAGACAGATAATTGCTGTTGAGGGTATCTACTCTATGAGTGGTGATTTGTGTGAGAGAGAGATTTTTGATATAGCTGATAGAGTGGGTGCTATATTGATTGTAGATGAGGCTCATAGTGCAGGAGTGTTAGGTGCAAATCTTTTGGGGATATTTGAACACTACAATATTACTATCAATAAATACCATATCAAAATGGGAACACTAGGCAAAGCTTATGGCTCTTATGGTGCGTATATCTTGGCATCTTCTCATATTATCTCATTTCTAGTTAATCGTGCAAAGCCTATTATTTACTCTACAGCTCCTTCTATTTTTGATACAGCTTTAGCTCTTGTTAATATCAAATATATTCGTAAAAATGCACAAGAGTATAAGATAGAGATAGAGAAGAGACAAGAGGTAGTTAATATAGATTTGGGTATTACTTGTAATGGATTGATTTTACCAATTGAGATGAAATCAAATAAAGAGGCTCTCTATATTCAGAGTGGACTTCTTTCACAAGGTTATCTCATAGGTGCTATCCGTCAGCCAACGGTAGATAAACCTATCGTTAGAGTAATACTAAATCTAAGTGTACCAATAGCAAAACTAAGACATGCTTTAGCTCTTATCAATCACAATAGAGGAGAAGATTAGTGTTTAATCTCTTTATCAAAGTCTCTATTATTGTGGCATTTTTGGTAGGTATCGCTCTTTTGGGTGTATTCGCTTATGCGTATCAAGAGGTCAATCTCAACGCAGATAAACTTATAAATTATAAACCACAAACTTCTTCTACTATATATGATAGGAATGGCAAAAGATTAGCTTATGTATTTAAGAAAAAACACCGTCTCTATGCACAGTATGATGAAATTCCAGGATTTTTGATTGAGGGACTTGTGGCGATGGAGGATACAAGGTTTTTTGAACACAATGGGGTCAATCCTGATGCGATAATTAGAGCAATACTCAAAGATATAAAAGCAGGAAAATTGGTGGAGGGTGGAAGTACAATTACCCAACAACTTATCAAAAATAAGATATTAACCAATGCCAAAAAACTCTCACGAAAAATCAAAGAGGCAATACTTGCTATAAAGATAGAAGATGAGCTGACCAAAGAGGAGATTTTGGAGAGATACCTCAATGAAATACCTTATGGAAATAACTATTATGGAGTCAAAACAGCAGCAAATGGATATTTTCATAAAAAGATGAGTGAACTTACACAAAAAGAGATGGCTATACTTGTAGGATTACCAAATGCTCCTAGCTTTTATAACCCTTTAAGACACTACAAAAGAGCGTTAAATCGTGCCAATAATGTACTCTATCGTATGAAAAGTATCGGTTGGATTACCCAAAAAGATTATCTAAAAGCAGTTAAAGAGTCACCAAAAGTATATCGTACGACTCTTACACAAAATATAGCCCCAAGTATCGTAGATGAAGTACTTCGACGCTTCAAAGGACGACTTAGTGATATTCGTACAGGTGGGTATCATATCTACACTACAATTGATATGAAACAGCAAAGTATCGCCAAAGATGCTGTAGCTTTTGCTTATAAAAAGGCACTCAAAAGATATAGAGAAAAACCTAATAAATCTACTATAAATAGTGCATTTGTAGCCGTGGAGAGCAAAACAGGAGATATATTGGCAATGGTAGGAGGTGTAAATTATAAAAAATCAGTCTTTAACCGTGTTACACAATCTAATCGTCAGCCAGGCTCTGCTTTTAAGCCTTTTATCTACCAAACAGCTCTTGATATGGGATATAATCCTGCTACCCCTCTTACAGATTTATCAAGAACATTTCAATATAGCTATAAAGGTAAGAAAAAAATATGGTCACCCAAAAATTATGAGAGAGATTTCAAAGGATTTATATCTCTAAGAGAAGCGTTAGTTCATTCTCGTAATTTGGCCACCGTTAATCTAGTCTCTGATTTGGGAGTGGATACCATTAGAAATAGATTGGCATTTTTAGATGTAGCTAATATCCCCAATGATATGTCTATCGCGTTAGGAAATTTAGGATTAAGTCCCCTTAAAATGGCACAGATATTTTCAGTTTTTGCCAATAACGGACACATGATAGCCCCTAGACTTGTGAGTAAAATCGTATCCAAAGAGGGTGTGGTGATATATGAGACCGACTCAAAAGAGATAGAGAACTTCACCTCACCAGAACAAGCCTACCTTATGACCGATATTTTGAGAGATGTAATTAAAAGAGGAACAGGACGAAATGCAAGAGTTAAGGGTATAGAACTCGCAGGAAAAACAGGCACAACAAACAAGAATAAAGATGCGTGGTTTTGTGGCTATTCACCTACGATTGAGACGATTGTATGGTTTGGACGAGATAATAACAGACCCATTGGTAAAAATGCTACAGGAGGCTCAATATCAGCTCCTGCATTTGCATATTATTATCGTAAACTTATAGAACTATACCCCCATATTAAGAGAAAATTTGATGTACCATCAGGGATATATCATGGTGAGTATAAAGGCAAAAAAGAGCTATATACAAGCGACTCTCCCCTACCAAATAGTACAAAAAAATATTCAGATGATGATGTTATAACCCTCTTTGCTGATACAATAGAGATAGAAGAGGATAAGGGAGATGAAGTAGATGACCCACTTCATCCCAAAAGAAAAACCCCACTTACGCATGATAGCGATGATAGTGGCAGACTGTTTTAATTACAATTTTAACCACAAAGGATAGATATGCACAACTTCGCCCCAGAGATAACACTTATTACGATATTAGGACTCGTAATATTTTCAGATGCCCTAGCCAAAAGATTTCAGATACCCTCTGTATTTTTGCTTCTTATAGGCTCTTTTGTAGTCTATAACTATATACCTTTTGCTGTGCCAATAGATATGAAGCTTTATTTTGACGCTATAATTCTGTTTTGTATTCCTCTTATATTTATGGGTGATGCTCTACATTTACATTTTTCAGACATCAAAAAATATAGTTGGGATATATTTTATTTAGCTATTATTGCTGTGGCTATCTCCATCTCAGTTGGGGCTAGTTTCTATTATTTAGGGATATTTGAGGGACTTACTTTGGGTGCGTATGTATCACTCTTTGCTATCAATATGGCAACGGATGCTGTAAGTGTTCAGTCTATACTCTCTAGGTTTAAGGGGATAAGCCATCAGATAAAGGTGCTTATTGAGGGTGAGTCTTTAGGTAATGACGCTACAGCAGTTATCGCCTTCTTCTTTATAGGCTTACCATGGATGATGAGTGGAGATATAGACCCTCTTGTGGCTTCTTATGACGCGTTGCGTGTATTTATCGTGAGTCTTGGGATTGGTATCGCTATAGGTTTTGTTTTTTATATGTTGATGAAGTTATTTTCAGACAAAAGAGGAGAGCTTTTTGCTTTTATTGTCGAGGCATATTTAGCGTATGTAGTAGCAGAACAGATGCATGTAAGTGGTATCCTCACACTTATCATAGCTATTATAGCCACAAAAGCATGGATAGATTTAGACCTCAAAGAAATAGAGGATGGCGATGCCAAAAAGTCCAAAAATTTTATGCATAAAATTCGTCTAGGAACTATCAATACTACAACAAAAGAGAGATTAGATTATATCTATGAGATGGCAAAAGAGTTTGGATATATCGCTGCTGTTATGATATTTTTTGTATTAGCAGATATGGTAAGCCTAGAGAAACTTTGGGAGTATAAAGCAGAAATTCTTATTATGTTTGTTATTACTACAGTTATTAGAGCAATATCTATGGCAAAATTTGTATTTATAGGTGATAGATTTAGAGGTATAGCACCAGTAGGTAAAGAGGGTTGGTTTATCCTCACCTTTTCAGGAATGAAAGGGGCTTTATCTATAATTTTAGTACATCTTATCCCAGATAGCTATGAACACAAAGAGTTTTTTGAAGTAGTCACAACAGGTGTAGTAATGATGTCTATCTTTGTTTATGGAACAGTATTATGGGCATATTTTAGATTTTTTAAAGTAGAAGAAGAGCCTAAGAGTCTGTTTCAATAAGTTTGTATATTTTTAAATACTCCCAAATATAATTTGGGAGTATGAATATTAACAAGAGTAAGTTGAATAAAACTCAAATCCTGTTGGTCTTGCTTCGTCTGGATGTACTTGTGCTGTAAACATATATTGTCTATATGTTGTGATAAACTCATCACTCATTACAGGTCTAAGGAACTCGTAATCTCCCCTAAGCCCTTCAAGTGCTTCTCTAAGTGTTCTAGGCATTTGAGGTATATTTTTCTCTTTAATCTCATCAAGTGTAAGCTCAAATAGATCAATATCCATAGGTCCTACAGGAATATCTTCGTTTTTAATTCCATCAATTCCTGCCAACATCAATACAGCAAAACATAAATAAGGACAAGCAGTAGAATCAGGGAAACGAGTCTCAATTCTTGTAGCCATCTCACCAGCTCCATAAGGAATACGACAAGCAGCCGAACGGTTTTGGCTTGAATAAGTCAAGATTGAAGGTGCTTCAAATCCAGGGACAAGTCTCTTATATGAGTTTGTACTAGGGTTCGTAAATGAAGATACAGCTCCAGAGTGCTTGAATATACCACCAAGGTAGTTTAATGCCATTTTAGAAAGGTTTGCATATTCACCCTCTTGATAGAATAAGTTTTTACCCTCTTTCCAAATTGATTGGTGTACATGCATACCATTACCATTATCACCATAAAGTGGTTTTGGCATAAATGTAGCTGTTTTGCCATTAAGGTGTGCTACCATTTTTACTACATATTTATATTTTTGTACATTATCAGCAGCTTCAATCATATCACCATATTTGATACCGATTTCACCTTGAGCTTGTGCTACTTCGTGGTGACCTAACATTACAGTAAGTCCTACCTCTTCAAGTAAAAGCATCATCTCAGCACGCAAATCTACCATACTATCTGTAGGCATTGTTGGGAAATATCCACCTTTTGTACCAGGTCTGTGACCCATATTTCCTACTTCCCCATAAGGAGTAGAATAGTTCCATTCACCCTCTTCACTATCTACTCTATAACCTGTTTGGTTTACACCTGACCAGATTTGTACATTATCAAAGATAAAGAACTCATTTTCAGGACCAAAGAAAGCATCATCACCGATACCTTCTGCTTCCATATATTTAAGTGTTTTTTTAGCGATACTTCTAGGACATCTCTCATAGAGTTCTTTTTTATAAATATCATAAACATCACAGATAACTATAACAGTAATATCAGCAGTAAAAGGGTCAAGAAATGTAGTAGGAACATCAGGTTTAAGAAGCATATCTGATTTATTAATTGGTTGCCAATTTTCGATAGAACTACCATCAAATGGAAGACCATTTTCTAATATTTCAGTATTTACAGCAGACATTCTATAAGAAATATGATGCCATGCACCTTTAATATCTGTAAACCTAAAATCTACAAACTCTACCTCATTCTCTTCACAAAACTTAAAAAACTCATCCGTATTATTAACAAATTTAGCCATAAAAAACACTCCTAAAATTAATTTAATCCCTATATTATAGCCACTAAAAAATAAGTATCCTCATATTTAGTGTCTAAATTTTAACCAATTGTCTATCTCGTCCGTTAAATGTAACAGCTTGACTCTATTTTGATGATGTATAGTATAAAGGTAAATTATAAAATGCTAAGTATCATTAGTCCAAAACAAGCTTTTTGGATATATCCTTTTCTCTCTATATTTTAGCCTTATAAATTTGCACTCAAAGCCAATAATCTACACGAGTTCTCTAATACAGAGATTTTTTTTGCCATCTCTCTTATATCTCTATCATACGATATGACTCCAAAACCTTTTATTAATATTAAGTGAGAGTCATTTTTTTGGAAGAAACTAGGTATCTCAAAAGGGGCTCTCTCCATCCAGTCTTCTACATTTTTTGGGTCATAGACCATAAGTTCTCCTATTACTCTTTTGCCATAATAGTCCAGAGGTGAGACTTTGGAGTGTTTGAGTGAGTAGGCTGTGGCGTAAGGAGGCATTGTGTAGAGAATATATTTGGCATTTGGTAATGTTTTGTAGATATGTTCGTGGATATGTACATCCGAACTTGCCATATTCCATCTGTAGTCTCTTTTGAGACAATCTAATCGCACCATAGAATCTTCTATTACCTCATCTAACATTGTATCTTTTGAGTTGATTATAAATCCGTTTAGTGAAATTCTAGCAGAGATAGAGCCGTGATATACGGAGAAGAAGTCTTTGTTAAATAGCGATAGTGATATGCGTCTTATATCGTCAATAATATGTTTATCCATATAATGAAACCTTTAGTTAGGAATATTTTGGTATTATAACATTAAAAAAAGGAAAATTATGCAAACACCTCATATACCTGTACTTCTAAATGAGGTGCTAAAGAGTTTTGATATGCTAGATGATGGTGAATTTGCTAATGGCTATTTTGTTGATTGTACTCTAGGGTATGCAGGTCATAGTAAAGAGATGCTCAAAACTTACCCTCATATCAACCATATTGGGATAGATAGAGATGATGAGGCGTTAGAATTTTCTAAAAATAGACTTTCACAATATAGTGAGAGAAGTAAACTATACAAAGGTACTTTTGCCACCGTATTTCCTACGCTAGAAGAGAGTCCGATAGTGGCTGTTTTAGCTGATTTTGGTGTTTCATCTTTGCAACTTGACAAAAAAGAGCGAGGTTTTTCATTTAATTCTGATAATCTTGATATGCGAATGGATGCTAATGCACCTTTGACTGCTTTTGATGTAGTTAATGGATACTCACAAGAAAAATTGGAGTATATATTGGATAATTATGGTGAAGTTAGATTGTATAAAAAGCTTACTTCGGCTATTATAGAAGCTAGAGTAGCAAAACCTATAAATTCAGCCAAAGAATTAAGCCAAATAGCTAAGTCTGTGATACCAGTAGGAGGGAAAATACACCCTGCTACTTTGATGTTTCAAGGGATACGCATAGAGGTCAATAATGAACTAGGTGAGATTGAGGGGCTTTTGGATGCGTTGGAGCAGAATTATACAAAAGGTGAAGTGGTATCTCTTATCTCTTTTCACTCATTAGAAGATAGGCTTGTAAAAAATAGATTTAAAAAATGGTCAAACAGGTGTATCTGTGATTCATTGGCTATGCGTTGTACTTGTAGTAGGGATAATGCTTTGGGTAAGGCTTTATCATCTAAACCAACTATAGCATCAAAAGAGGAGCTTCGGATAAATCCTAGAAGTAGGTCTGCCAAGCTTAGGAGTTTTAGATTTGCTAAAACGAAATAGAAAAGCTATCAAAGAAAATGGTATAGAGATAAAAAATATAATTTTTATTATTATCACTGTAGCTATCGTGGTCTCTTTGGCATTTTTCAAGATATATTTAAGTAGCCAAATATATTATGAGAGTAAATTAGTCAATAAAATGAGGCAAGAGTTATCAATACTTCAAGCTGAAAAAGAGATGCTAGAGAAGGATATTGAGGCTTTGAAGTTTAAAAATAGAGTAGCTGATACAATATTTAAAATAGAAGAGGAAGAATAATGATAAGAGGTTTTATAAAGTTTGCTGTAGATAAGCCAATCATCAACCATATTTTGATGATTTTTATGCTGGTACTTTCAGTTTTTGCATACAAGAATATCGCAAAAGAGATATTTCCACCATCGACCCTTGATATGGTTACTATTCAAGGTGGTTATATAGGGACAAGTAGTGATGTTCTTGATAAGATGGTAGTTACAAATATAGAGGATGCTTTAAAGAGTTTATCAGAGATAGATACTATCTATACTACTATCCAAAATGGTAGCTTTACTATCCAAGCAGATATAAAGACAGGTGATGAGAAACAGTTGGTATTGGCTGATGTCAAGGATATAATATCTAAGACAAGACGAGATTTACCCTCTGATATGGATGAACCTCTAGCACGAATACAAGAGGTAAATTATCCTCTACTTCTTGTAGCCGTCTCAGGTGATGTGAGTAAAAAAGAGCTTATTAATGCAGGAGATGCCCTTAAAAGTAGATTATCTCTTATAGATGATTTGAGTAGTATTGATTTGCGAGGGGATACTGATGATGAGGTAGTAATAACTATCAATCAAAAGAAGATAGAGGCTTATGGACTTGATAAAAGTTCAGTTTATAGAGCTATATCTAATATATCTAGTATATTCCCAGCAGGGACACTAGATGGTCAAGGTGACCACCTCTATATCTCTACTATAAATGGTGAAAAAGACTCTAAAGCCCTAGAAGATGTTATTATATCTGTAGGCTCTAAAAGATTTCGCCTCAAAGATATAGCAGATGTATATTATGGGCTAGGTGACCCTATGCAAATCTCACACTACAATAGCAAACAGAATATCTCACTTAATATCAACAAAAGTAAACAAGGAAACGCTATAGCCCTAAGTAAGGAGATAAGAACCGTCCTCAAAGAGTTTAGCCAAAAATATGATAATATCAATTTTAAGATATATACAGACACCTCTATTTGGATTAAAAATCGTCTTAACTTAGTCTCTTCAAATATTTTATTTGGGCTTATTTTGGTATTTATAGCACTCTTTCTATCTGTAAATATGCGTATTGCTACAGTTGTGGCTATTGGAATACCTGCTAGTTTTATGATTACGCTTATCGCTATGAATATGATAGGGTATAGTCTTAATATGCTTACACTTCTAGGGGCTTTGATTGCATTGGGAATGCTTGTAGATGAGGCTATCGTTGTGGCTGAAAACATATATAGACACATGGAGATGGGAAAAACTCCAAGGAATGCTGCGATTGATGGGGCTGTGGAGATGTTTCCAGCAGTTTTAACGGCTACTTTAACAACTGTATTTGCATTTTTACCTCTTCTAATTATGAGTGGAAAGATGGGTATGTTTATGAAGGTCTTGCCTGTTATGATTTCGGTTCTGCTTATTAGCTCACTCTTTGAAGCATTTTATTTCTTGCCTCTTCACGCCAAAGAGCTATTTACTATGGGTAAGTTCCAAAAAGAGAAGCACAAAGATAGCTTTTGGAATATATGGATACCGTTATATAAACGAATAATAGGCAGATTACTCTTGTATAAAAAACTCTCTCTATTTTTTATCACCTCGTTTATTATATTTGGTACGATTGGTATGTTTAGCATAACTAAGTTTCAGCTTTTCCCAGAGTTTGATGCCCAACAAGTTTTTCTAAATGGTAAGATAGATATAAACAATAAGCTAGAAGAGACTGAGGTTTATGTAACACAGATAGAAGCAGAACTACTAAAGATATTGAAAAAAGAGAATATGGACTCTGTAACATCTGTAATCGGTATCAAGATGAAAAATGACAATACATTTGAACTAGGAGAGAACTTATTTCAGATATTTATAAATCTGCACGAAAAAGCTCCTGAGAACTACTTTGATAAATATATAAATCCTATATTTTCATTAGAGTATGATGGTAGTGATATGATACGACATAAATCTTCACAAAAAATAGCCAAAGAGATAGAATTGACGATAGTAAAAAGACTCAAAGAGGTAGAGATAAATGGTGCTAAACTCTATGAAGAGCTTAATGTTTATGTACAGCAAGCAGGAATTGTAACTAATGATATAGATATAGGATTTACTCACCCCAATAAAGAAAAAATGCTTGATGCTCTCCACCGAGTTCAAGAGAAGCTAGAGAGTATAGAGGGTGTGGCAGATATAGGAAATAATGCCAATAATGGAGAGAGAGAGCTTAAACTTCATGTCAATAATTATGGGCAACAGTTGGGCTTTAGTGAGGGATATATTACCTCTATTCTTAGAGGTGCATTTTTGAAGTCTGAATATGCAAAAATGTTTAATAAAGATGGACTCGTACGGGTTAAGATAGAAGATATCTACAAACAAGATGCTTCTGCAATAGGAGACTTCAAGCTTACCACTCCTGATGGGCAACAAGTAGTCAAACTCTCTCAAATTTGTGATTTTGGATATCAAAAAAGCTTTGTGAAGATATTTAAAGAAGATGGTGGTAAAGTTCGCTCACTTTTTGCTAGAGTAGAGAAAAAGGTAATTACGCCTGTTGATGTGATGAAAATGGTACAGCCACTCCTTGATGAACTCAAAAAAGATGGTATTAAAATTATTATCAAAGGGGAACAAAAAGAGAATAATAAACTCAAAAAAGAGATGACAGAAGCACTTTTTATAGCTATATTCCTTATTTTTATAGCTCTTGTATGGATGTTTAACTCTCTTATTTTACCTCTAATTATATTATCTACTATTCCTCTCTCTCTTTTTGGTGCATTAGTAGGTGCAAAACTTATGGGTATTCACCTTAGTATGCCAGGGGTGATGGGGATAATTGGACTAGCAGGAGTTGTGGTCAATGATGGACTTATTATGCTTGATTTCGTCAAAGGAAGTAAAAATTATGCCCAGATACAAGAGAAAGCAGGAATGCGTCTGCGTCCGATACTTCTCACCTCTATTACTACTATTTTGGGTCTCTCGTCATTGATGTTTTTTGCATCAGGTCAAGCTCTAATACTCCAACCTATGGCTGTAAGTCTAGGATTTGGTGTGGCGTGGGCAACTATCCTCAATCTCTATTATGTACCACTAATGTATGCTGTTATATATAGAGTACCAAAAGGATTAAGAGATTAATATCCAAAGAACTTTATCGTGATTTTATTATCTTTAGGCTACATCTATATGATGAACTTGGGTTAATAGGATTACTTAGGATATTTTACTTAAAAATTTCTTAATTCTGATTTTAGTGTTTTAAGGTTGCACCCTATTACTATTGAGCTGTTGAGTGGGTAGTATTATTTTTGTTAGGTTCTTAACTCTATTTATATCTTCTAACCCACCAAATAAATCACCACACCATAACGAAACCCTTTGGCAATAAAAACTATCAAAACAAAAAGCCTAAAATTATACTTCAAAACTCCTGCTATAAATGTAAGTGGGTCTCCAACTATTGGCATCCATGAGAGTAGAAGTGTCCACCCTCCGTATCTGTCAAAAAACCCTCTTGCATTTTGCATTTTTTTAGGAGTGAGATAACCTTTTTGTTCGAGATACTCTTCACCTCTATAGCCTATTATATAATTTAAAATAGACCCTAAACTATTACCCAAAGTAGCTACTATCCATAAAATATATATTGAGTAGTTTTGAGATATATCATAGATTAAAAGTGCTTCACTTCCTAGAGGTAGAAGCGTAGCAGAGAGAAAAGCTACTACAAAAAGTGATAGATAGACCATTAGAGTTTTTTAAATACCATTTTACTATTCTCTATCACTCCTACCTCTTTTTGACATGCTAAAGATGGAAGAGATATATAGTTATCTATAGTTTTGGCTTGATGAAAATGTCCTTCTATTACTATATCTATACCTTTATAGTATCTCATAATTTTTGCTACTCTCTTCTCGAACCCATCAAAACTATGGCATATTTTCTTTTTGGATAGTTTTTTCATAAGATAATCCACGATAAATTTTTCTAATGGTTTGAGTAGTTTAATCACAAGCTTATCTCTTGATACTTTGGCATAGAGATTATACATCCAATCTATAGCATATTTATCTCCATGAGAGAGAGCTACTTTTTGGTTATTGAGTTTAAATATTATTGGTTGAGCATCTCTACTATAAACATTTATATTTGGAAAAATACTTGAAAGTAAAAAATCGTGATTACCTTCGATATAGTGTATCTCTAGCTTTTGTGAGAGTTGTTGCAAAATAATTATCGCATCTTTGGAAAACTCTTCTAAATACGCATTATTCGCATAACCACAAAGCAAATCAAAATTATCACCCATCAGAAAGAGTTGAGGAGTTTGTATCTCTCCTCTTTCTATCCGTTGAAGAATATCCAAAAACTCTTGACCGTGGTGAGGGTAGTGAGAATCTGCGATAAATATTGCTTCCTCTCTTATCTCTTGTATCATATTTACTCTCTATGGCATATAAGAGATAGTTGGTATTCCCATCCCCTCATCATATCCACACATTAAGTTGGCACACACAAGAGCTTGTGAACTAGCACCCCTTAGAAGGTTATCTATAGCTGAACTTACAAAAAGTCCATTTTCATTTTTCATAGCAAAAATATCGCAAAAGTGCGTCCCTGCTGTGCTTTTTATATCTACAGGCTTCTCTCGTATTCGTATAAATTTATCATTTTTATAGTGATTTTTAAGTATCTCTATTGGGTCTATATCTTCTTTCAAAGTAGCATATATAGATACAAGCTCACCTCTAGTAGCAGGGATAAGATGAGGTACAAAATTGACATTTATATCCACTCCGTGTATCTTTTGTATCTTCTCTCTTATCTCTGGGGCATGACGATGTTTGAGAGGGCTATAGGCAAACATATTATCATTAACATGTACAAAGTGAGCCACCTCACTTAGCTTCTTCCCTGCTCCACTTACACCTGATTTGGCATCTACAAAAAGAGGTGCTTTCTCATCAATATAAGGGATAAAAGGCAAAATTCCTAGAAGTGTGGCAGTGGGATAACACCCAGGTCCTGCTGAGATATTTGTCTTTTTTATCTCATCTCTATAATACTCTATCAATCCATATACAGAACTATCTATATGTTCTGCATCTGTATGAGGGCAATAATGTTGCTCATAAGTATCCAAATCAAGACGATAATCAGCAGATAAATCTACCACTTTCACACCTCTATTAAGAAGACCTTTTGCAAATCCCATAGATGCTTTGTGAGGAAGTGCCAAAAATACCAAATCACAACTCTTGGCTATAGACTCTTCATTAGCTTTCTCTACTGGTAGTGAGATAACATTTACAAGAGAGGGGTGAAGCTCTTCTACTCTAATATTACCCTCCGTTGTAGCCAAATAGCTAATCTCAAATCCATTATGATTTATCAACATCTTGATAAGCTCTAACCCTGTATATCCACTCGCTCCTACTATCCCTACTTTTATCATTTGCATCATCTCTTGCCTCTTAATCTAATATAATCTCTTTATAATATACAGCTTCTATATCATATTTCTTCTTTCCACTAGGCAAAACGAGAGATACTTCATCTCCCTCCTCTTTGCCTATCAATATTCTTGCCATTGGTGACTGAATAGAGATTAGTCCTTTGGACGGATTAGACTCTTGTCCACCTACTATAGTATAACAAATCTCTTTATCACTATCTTGGTCTATCAAATCTACGGTTGAGCCAAAGCTAATCCTCTGATGAGCTGAATTAGCAGGTTCTACCACTTGAGCTCTACCTACTACATCAGTAAGCTCTGTAATACGAGCCTCCATAAGTCCTTGTCTCTCTTTGGCTGCGTGGTATTCTGCGTTTTCTTTGAGGTCACCCTGTGCGCGTGCCTCATCTATAATCTCGGCGATAGCATTTCTCTCTACAGATTTCAAATTCTCTAACTCTGATGATAGTCTTACATAAGTGGTATTTAACATTGGCTCTTTTTGCACTATAAATCCTTTTGGGTATTCAATATAATAATTAAGAGACATTATACCAAAGCTTATTTGATTATACTCAATAACTTTGATTATAACTTATGTTAAAATTTCATTTTTACTCAAAAGGAGAAAAATGAAAGAGATATTAGTAACTAATGATGATGGTTTTGATTCCCAAGGACTTATAGAATTGATAGAAGCATTAAGACCTCTTGGAAATGTAACAGTAGTAGCACCTACAACAGAGAAGTCTGCTTGTGGACACTCTCTTACTCTCACCAAACCTTTACGATTTATAGAAGTAGAAAAAAATTTCTATAAGCTTGATGATGGCACACCTAGTGATTGTGTATTTTTGGCTCTTACTAAAATATATAGCACCAAACCTGATATTGTAATCTCTGGGATTAATAGAGGCTCTAATATGGGTGAAGATATAACATATTCAGGTACTGCTGCTGCGTGTATGGAGGCAGTGCTTCAAGGTATCCCTGCTATTGCTATATCTCAGGTACACAATGGAGGTGGAGAGAGTATAGAGAAGTTTGGATATGAGTTAGCCACCAAAAGTATAGTGGAATTGGTACAAAAAATATTTAATGACTCTTTTCCTCTACCCAAACGAAAATTTCTAAATGTAAATATTCCTCCTATCCCACAAGAGGAGTGCAGAGGATTTAAGATAACAAGAGCAGGAAGTAAATACTATAATTGCCATGCTGAGGTTCATCATAATCCTAGAGGTTTGGAATATTATTGGATAGGACTACCCAAATTAGAGTGGATACCCACCAAAGGGCATATTACAGATTTTCAAGCTATAAATAATGAATGTGTCTCAATCACACCAATACACCTAGATATGACATCCCATGATGATATAAAAGTCCTAGAAGAGTGGTTATGAGATTTGAAAGATGTAAAATGCTCTTTGGTGAAGATGATTTCTTAAAATTACAAAAGAGTAAAATATTGATATTAGGTATAGGAGGAGTAGGCTCTTATGCACTAGATTGTCTGTACCGTTCAGGAGTGAGTGACATTACAATAGTTGATTATGATACTTATGATGAGACCAATCAAAATAGGCAGATAGGTTCAGAAAATATAGGTGAGAGTAAGGTACAAACCCTAGCCAAACTATACCCCTCAATACAATATATAGAGCAACGCATGAATATGCAGTGGGTGGCAGATTTTGATTTTTCACCTTATGATATAGTGATAGATTCAGCAGATACCACCAAAGTCAAGCTAGAAGTAGCCAAAAAATGCTACAAAAAACTAATAATGTCCGTAGGCTCTGCAAAACGATACGATGCTACCAAAATAGAAGTAGCATCTATATGGAAAACTCATGGTGATGCACTAGCAAGAAAAATAAGAAATGAACTCAAAAAAGCCAAATTTGATAGAAACTTCACAGTAGTATTCTCACACGAAGAAGACAGATGCAAAGAGAAAGGCTCATGCGTAGCTGTTACAGGTGCATTTGGCTTAACTATATGTTCTGAGGTTATTAAGAGGATTTTGAGGTAAAGAAATATTGGTTCCTTCTAAAAAACAATGGGTAACTCTCCACCTAAATTTCCTTAAACTTAACATTAACTAAACTAAAATCTAATTTTCCTGTTATTAAATATACAATATTCTTATAATTCCTAAATGTCTTATATCCTCTAGCTTTTGACTTGGTAGCTTGTATAATAGAATTTAATCCTTCTAAAATGCCATTATTTATTTTATTGTTATACCAGCTAACTATACCATCCCAATGTCTCTTAATCATATATGCAACTTCCTTGATTGGTTCTAGTCGACTATGAGTTGCCCAGAAATACCATTTGTTTAAATAAGTTGTAAATTCATCTTCTGATGTGGCCTTATAAATATCTTGAAATGCTGTCTTTATATTGTAAGCCCTGACCGTTTTTAAATTCATATTTGGCATAGTAAGTTCTTCTAATTTTTCTTTTTGTTTTTTAGTTAGATTATCGGTAATGTACCAATTCCGTTGATAAAACAAGTCTAAGGAAGCTTTAAAGAAAAAAGGTGTTTAATTACAGAAAAGAGATGAAAATAGAAATAGA
>JASFZJ010000046.1:0-11600 GCA_045267865.1 Sulfurovum sp.
AGAGTACTATTATCAATGCCTCTGCCAAAGATATCGGTGATTTTTATTTCTCTATATCTACGACCACAAGAAGCCCTAGAGAGGGTGAAATAGATGGTAAAGACTACTATTTTGTATCAAGAGAAGAGTTTGAAGAGGATATAAAAGCAGGTAATTTTTTGGAGTATGCAGTTGTTCATGATAACTATTATGGTACTTCTCTAAAACCCGTGAAAGATGCTCTTGATAAAGAGAAGTTGGTAATCTTTGATATAGATATTCAAGGACATAGATTAGTTCGAGCCAAAATGGGAGATATTACCACTTCTGCGTTTATAACTCCTCCCTCATTAGCCTCATTAGAGAAGAGATTAAGAGATAGATGTACTGATAATGAATCTGTGATAGTCGGACGGATAGAGAATGCCAAGGATGAGATAAAAGCTGTGGGAGAGTATGATTTTACTATTATAAATGATAAAGTAGAAGATGCTGTTGAAAAATTTATAATAGTAGCAAAGGCAAGTAGATTGAAGCAGAGTAGTCAAGATGAGGCTCTGTTTATTGATAATTGGTTGAGTAATGACTAACATTAAATAAATTCAAGTATAATTATCAAAAATTAATGCTCACATAGAGTATAAAAGGATTTAATATGGGTATGCCTAGTATGCCAGAGCTTTTAGTAGTCTTGGTAATTATTGTGCTTCTTTTTGGAGCAAAAAAGATACCAGATTTGGCAAAAGGTCTTGGAAAAGGTATCAAAGATTTCAAATCAGCTGTCAAAGATGATGAGAATAAAGATAACAAAGAGATAGCTTCAACTGATGAAAAACCAGCTACACCGACAAGTACAGTAAATGCTACAGCAACAACTAGCACAACAGAAGTCAAGAAAGAGAGTGTATAAACTACTCTTCTTTTTGAGTGAAGATAACTCTTCACTCTTCTATTCATATCTCACTATAAAGCTACGGAAAATCAAATGAAACTAAAATCACAAATTAATACTATTATCAAAGAGGCTTTCACAAAAGCTAATATCACACAAGAGCCAATGAGTGTATCAGATGCTACCAAAATAGAGTTTGGTGACTTTCAATTTAATGGTGCTATGGCATTAGCTAAATCACTCAAACAAAATCCTAGAGCTATTGCCTCCCAAATTATAGAGAATATGGATTTAACTGGTGCTTTAGTAAAAGCAGAGATTGCAGGACCTGGGTTTATCAATCTATGGGTAAATCCTCTTTGGGTGGCCGAAAATTGTATGAGTGCTTTGAGTGATGATAGATTGGGGATAGAGAGAGTTGAGACTCCTACTACTGTGGTGATAGATTATTCAGGTCCTAATATGGCGAAGCAGATGCATGTAGGACACCTTCGTTCTACTATCATCGGTGATACTTTGGCTAATCTTTTGGAGTTTTTAGGTGATAAGGTTATTCGTCAAAACCATATTGGAGATTGGGGGACGCAGTTTGGTATGCTTGTTGCTTATCTTGAAGAGATAGATGATAATGGAGATGTATCTTTGAGTGATTTGGAGCAGTTTTATAAAGATGCCAAAGGTCGATTTGATGAAGATGCAGATTTCGCCAATAGAGCAAGAGAGTATGTTGTCAAAATCCAAGGAGGTGACGCACACTGTTTGAGTCTATGGAAGAAATTTGTAGATATATCTTTGGGACATTGTGAAGAGGTTTATGAAAAGTTAGGTGTAAATCTTAATCGTGATGATGTGAGAGCAGAGAGCTTTTATAATGATGATTTGAGCAAAGTAGTAGAAGATTTGGCAAAAAATTCTATGTTAGAAGTGAGCAGTGGAGCTAAATGTATATTTATAGAGGGTGATGAGATACCTGTAATAGTCCAAAAAGGTGATGGTGGCTATCTCTATGCCACTACAGACCTCTCAGCTTTGCGATATAGAGCTAATGTACTTGGAGCAAAACGAATAAGTTATGTTGTGGATGCACGACAAGCAGGACACTTCAAACAGGTCTTTAATGTAGCCAAAACTTCTGGGTTTGTCCCAGATGATGTGAAACTAGAGCATATTGCATTTGGTACGATGATGGATAAAAGTGGCAAACCTTTTAAGACTCGTGATGGTGGTACAATTAAGCTTATTGACTTATTAGATGAGGCTGTGATTAAAGCAAGAAATGGGATAGGTGATAAAGAAACATATAGTGAAGAAGAGTTGGATACTCTAGCAAGAGTGATAGGTATTGGAGCAATTAAGTATGCTGATTTAAGTATTAATCGTGAATCAAACTATATATTTGATTGGGATAAGATGTTATCTTTTGAGGGTAATACTTCTCTCTATATGCAGTATGGATATGTGCGAATTAAAAGTATATTGAGAAAGTATAATAAGGCAATAGAGGGTGAGATTATTATAGGTGATGAGCTAGAGCATAGACTTGGAATAAAACTTCTCCACTTTGAAGATATACTCCACTCAACAGCCAAAAATGGTTCACCAAATCAGCTTACTTCATATCTATATGAATTAGTATCTCTATTTATGCGTTTTTATGAACAAAACCCAATACTCAAAGATGGTGTAGAAGAGGAGCAAAAGATAAGTAGACTCCTATTAGCAGATTTAACAGCGAAAACTATTAAACAAGGTTTGGATATACTAGGTATTGAGGTTGTTGATAAGTTATAAACAACCTCAATATTATCTAAGGAGAAATTATGATAATTGCACTTATTATTGTGGCTTCACTACTAACTATTTCGCTTATCTTTATACAATATGATAGGCATCATAATAAAAAAAAACTTGTTATCTCTTTTGCTACTTTATGTATGCTTATAGTTTTTGTACTCTATTCCAATATAACAAGAGCGATACTACCTCTTTTTATTATGCATATTATCTTTATCCTCATCTCTTGGATGGGGCTTATTAGATATATACTCTACAAACGATTTAGATTTTTAGTTATTTTTGCTCCCTTGAGTACCATAGTTCTATTTTTGATATTAGAGTATCTTGTGGGAAGTAGTTAGGTATATGTTACTTAATGTAACAAATCACACTCTTCCTTTATTTATAAATTTACAATATTGACATATTAATATATTAATGTAGTATAAAATAATTATTTTAGATATAATTTAAAACTATAATTAATAAATATAGATAATTTATAAAACAGGAGATAAGTATTTGAAGAAAATTAAAATTATATATTTTATAGCTATTTTTATAGCTTTGTTCATAAATATAGAGGCAAAAGAGAGTAAAGAGATAGATACAAAATTACAAGTTATTTTAGATTTGGGTGGACAGATGTCTAATGTACGGCTAATGCTTGAGAGTTATGCTTTAGTGGGTGCAAAAATCCCTTATAGTAATCCAAAGGGTATGCTTAAAGATAGTATTTTAGAGTATGAAGCTTTGATAGCGCGTATCTCAAAAGAGATTAAAGATAAAGAGGTTAAAGCTAGTATAGCCAAGAGTAAAAAAGCATGGATACCTGTAAAAAAAGCCTTAAATTCAATTAATGAAGAGACAGAAGTCTCTATTATGAAGATAAAAGCTATCTTTATCCATGATAATATTCGTTCGGTTATTAGAGAGTTAGCATATATGAAAGAGTATTTTTTAGGGCAAATTAATACAGATAATAGTGAAAATTTAAACGCATCAATAGAGATAGGAGCATCTGCAAGAAGACTCTCAGCTCACTATATGATGAAGATGTGGAGACTAAAAGATGATACTATCAAAAAACATTGGGATAAAGGTGTAGAGATATATGCCAACTCCATAGCTATTTTAGAAAAATCATCTTTTATAGAAAATCCTGAATTTAAAAAGCTTCTGAAAGAGTCTAAAAAAGAGCTTCGTTACTTTATTATGTTGGAGAAGTTTAAGAGTAAACAACTCCCAACACTTGTACATAAAAAAGCAGAAAAAGTTTTTAATAATGCAAATAGAATGAGTGAAATTATTCTATCTTCAATTAGTTAATTTATAAATATTTAAAAAAGAAAAGGAATGGATATGAAAAAGTTATTGATGGTAGTTATATGGAGTTTACTATTGAGTACAACCGTAGTTTTAACTAAAAATAGCACTCAGATAGATACAGATGTAAAAAAAATGAGAATAATTACACAAGAGTTTACAAAAAATTATTTTTATATACAACAAAATATTCAAATATCTTCTGCTAAAAGAGGACTAAAGAGTAATATATTGGCACTAGATAAGACTATTAATAGTCTGAGAATTAATATAAAAGATGAAGAGAAAATTACACTTGTAGAGTTTATAGAGTTTAGTGTAGATGAACTAAAA
Source organism: Sulfurovum sp. (assembly GCA_045267865.1). Taxonomy (GTDB): domain Bacteria; phylum Campylobacterota; class Campylobacteria; order Campylobacterales; family Sulfurovaceae; genus Sulfurovum. The sequence goes on from JASFZJ010000046.1 coordinate 4,307, forward strand.
ATAGTTATAAAAGATAAACTAAGTCTTGAGAATGGAGGGCTTGTACTTGACTATACAGAAGCAATGCTAGAGGGTGTGGAGAACTTAAATAATAAAACTCTTGATATGAATAATATGCTAGATGTACTTAATGAGATGAAATTTTTATTAGAGAGGGCATCTAAATACTACATTGCATTTAGTGCTGGATATAAAGATTTTAATAATATTGACCAAGCACAAAAAGCTGTTTTGAAATTTGAGACACTATTATCTAAGTTACAATCTTATAATTATCCTACTAAAATCAAAAAAGATACTATTGATAAACTACTAAAATATTGGCCCGTAGGGAAGAAGTTTTATCTAGGAATTAAAAATAGTAAACTTCCAACTATTGTATTTATATCAACTAAATATATAAATACAGCATTAAATAAATTAATAGGGTATCATAAAAAATAATTTTATATCAAAAGGGATAATTATGATTAGTAAATCTAAAAAATTAAGTTTTATGACAACTTTTATTCCTATACTCGTTTTATTGGGTGTAGGTATATATTCATTTTTCTTTAATTTCAACAGTTATTTGATAAATAGTGTCAATCAATCACATATAACAAAACTAAATGACTTAAATCTATTTCAAGAGACACTTATAAAAGAGATTTATTGTGCGGGTAATACAAAAAAGATAGATAATACCAACCATGAATGTAAAAAAAGTAGAGAGGAGACAGATAAACTTCTTTTAGGATTTAATAATAAAGAGTATTTGAATAACTCTTTGGCATCTATTATTCTATTTTTCAATTTAGATAATAAAAAAGTTGCAAATATAGATAACTTTTTAAATGAAAAGTATATGAAAGATATACTTATTGATATTCGTTATGATATTGATATGGACTCAGCTATATCTATTGAAAAGTTAATTTCTGGTAACTACTATATTAAGATTTTAAATCCTCTTCTTGATGCAATAGATAGTATCTCCAAAGAGTATCTTAAAGGTGATTATAAATTTTATCATCAATTTAAGACTATTGAGCATTTTATAAAGTTAGATAGACTTCTGGTTGCTCATTATTTGGTACAGCAAACTCCTATATCAGAGGATGTACTTAAATTATGGGATGAGTATATTACCAAATCTTCACTCTCCTTAACCCTATTGGAAGAGAATAAAAACTATTTTAAAGATGTAAATGAGATAATTAAATTTAAAGATAGCTTTTCTAAGATAGAAGAGATAAGAATTGACCTTATTACCAATTATGAGACAGGTAATTATGAAACTTCTATTAATGAATGGAATAGTATAAGTGATAAACAAGGAGTTGTTTTTGCAGGATTAAATAGTATTACTAGTAATAATTTATCAACATTGAAAGAATTAAATAACAATATTGAACTACTACTAATTTTATATTTTGGATTGATTTTATTAACTATAGTATCACTATTATTTGTATTCAAACACTACTCATCTTTAAAAGAAGAAGATACTATCTTAAAAAATGTAGTATCTGGTATAGAACAACTATCTCTAATAACAGAGAGTTTGCACTCTGAAGTACCCACTATTCCTACTGATTTTAATAAGAAGAAAGAGGTATATAATTATCTTGAATCTATACTAAAACTTCTATATGCAAAAGAGAGAGAAGCACAAGAAGCAAATATAGCCAAGAGTCTATTTTTGGCAAATATGTCTCATGAGATTAGAACACCATTAAATGGTATCTTAGGCTTTTTGGAGATTTTGAAATCCACACCATTAGAGTCAGACCAACGAGAGTTTATATCTATTATAGAGACAAGTTCACAAAATCTACTGATGATTATAAATGATATTCTTGATATTTCCAAAATCGCTGCTGACAAGATGACACTCGAAGAGGTATCATTTGATTTGACCGAACATGTGAGTAAGGTTATTGATATATTATCTATCAAAGCTGAACAGAAAGATATAGCCTTTAGTTTCTATATTGACCCCTCAATGGCTACTCAAAGATTGGGTGACCCTACCAAAATATCACAAGTTATGACCAATCTTATTGGAAATGCTATCAAATTTACACCCTCTTATGGGACTATTGATATATGTATTGAGCAGATATTAGATGAGAGTAATCAAGAGCGTATTCTGTTTAAAATAAAAGATTCAGGAATAGGAATTACTCCTGAAAATCAGGTGAAAATCTTTGAAGCATTTTCACAAGAAGATAGTAGTACCACTAGAGAGTTTGGTGGTACAGGATTAGGACTAGCTATATCAACTCAGATGGTAGAGTTAATGGGAGGAAATTTGGAGGTATCAAGTATCAAAGGAGAGGGAAGTACATTCTTCTTTAGTCTTGATTTGAAAGTTGATGAGACTATAGAGGCAGAGATACTACCATCATTTGATAATCTAACAGTAGGATTAGCCCTACCTGTAAAAAACTTAAATAGAAAGATAGATGAGATAAGAGTAGATTATCTAAAATATTTTAATGTGGAAGTTAAAATATACTATTACGACGAGATATTTGCAAGTGAATATCAGTTTGATTTTCCAGATATAATGATATTTGACCATAAATATATGAGACTTCAAGGAGAGCTTGAGAGTATCTCTAAGCTAAAGAAATCTTATATCGCACTTGTGACAAATGGAACACTTCAAAATCGTATTGACCCAGAGAGTCATATAATAGATGACTTAGTATATGCACCTATGACAAAGAAAAAAATCTTAAAAATCTTAAATACATTTACAGATAGAGATAGAGATAAAGATATATCTTTACCAAATATACTTGAAGAAAAAAGTATATCTTTTGATGGTATGAATATTCTTGTAGCAGAAGATAATAAAATCAATCAAAAACTTATTAGAATAACGCTTGAAAACTTAGGTATAAATGTGAATATTGCTAATAATGGTAAAGAGGCTCTACACATGAGAGAGCGAGATAACAAGTATGATATGATTTTTATGGATATTCAAATGCCTATAATGACAGGAGTGGAATCTACTCATGCGATACTAGCGTATGAGAGCAGTAATAATATACCTCATATACCAATAGTTGCTCTAACTGCTAATGCCTTGGTGGGAGATAAACAAAAATATATAGAAGAGGGTATGGATAACTATCTCTCAAAACCTATAGTAATAGACGAACTCAAAGAGATTATATCAATATATGTTAAGCCTAATGAAAAGGTTGAAAAGGTTACCACACCACAAGCTAATATTATAATAGAAGAGAATACAATTTTATTATATACAACTATTCCTCTAATGGCTACTATCTACCATAGGATATTAATCAAACAAAACTACTCTATAGATACCAGTAAAGATATAGAAGAGTTTTTAAATAAATTAGAAGATAAAAATTATCAATATGTACTATTTGATGGAAAGGGCTTTGATGACCAAGCATATATGATATATGATTTGATTGTGGATAGTGGAGCTAAACCTTATATTTTGGTCTCCAAAACAGAGAGTCATCTCTTTGATGGCAAAAATATTTTACATCCAGATTTGATGAATAAAGAAATAATAAAACTATAAATTAAAGGAGAAATAAAAGATGAAACAGAATAATATCAATTTAAAGCTACTTATAGTATCTACTATTATCAGTAGTACGGCTCTTATAGGTGCAGAAGATACACCCAAAAGAACACTCAATGGAAATATGACACTCAAATATAATCTGCTACCTAAGAGTGTAGATAATATAGGTGATATGTTTAGTGAAGGTATTTTCTATGGAAGTTTAAGAACCAATACTTTCTATTGGGAATGGAGTGATAGCGTCGCAAATTCCAATAGTGCGTCTAAAAATATGGGAATTGGTGGCAGCTTGATTTATAAATCAGCTCTATGGAATAACTTTAGTTTTACTCTAGGATACTATAGCTCTACTAGTCCTAGTTTTTGGAGACCTGATAGTGCAGATATAGGAAATACTAAAGCAGGAAAAGATACCTTTAGTAGATACCGTGTCAGTAGTGGTGGAGACTTTACTCTAAATGTATTGGGTCAGGGGTATTTAGAGTATAACAATGGCACAGTAGATATAAAAGCAGGTCGTCAGCTCTTTGAGTCTGTATTTACCCAATCAAATGATACAAAGATGATACCCAATACATTTGATGGTGTCTCCTCAGTGTTCAAAATTGCACCCAAAACTACACTAAGAGTTGCATGGTTTGATAGACAAAAGCTTAGAGACCACGAAAGCAACCATGATGTTATAGCGTTCAAAGATAGTAGTACAAATAAATGGAATAATAACGACGATGCAGGGGTACATAAAGGTCTGACATATAATAAATTTGTATTAGCAGGGAAAAGCACTGATAATGATTTATATATAGCTGATTTAAATTCAAAATATATAGATAATCTAAACTTCACAGTAAGTTATCTCCAAATCCCTGGAGTAGTCAAAGATATTGTACTAGAAGCTCACTATAAAATACCTCTCTTTAATTCAGGTTGGTCAATTAGACCAGGATTTCGTCACTTTATTCAGATAGATGATGGTGGAGGAGTTATCGCAGGAGATACCAATTTAGCAGGAAAAAATGCTACTACCAATGGCTACAATAGTGGTGTATCTACTTCACTAAATTCTAGTCTATTTAATGCAAGAGTAGATATTTTGATGCCTGATAAAAAAGGTTTTTTTAGATTAGGATACTCCAAAGTAGAAGATAAAGCCGATATTATCGCTCCATGGAGAGGATTTCCCACAGGTGGATTTACAAGAGCGATGGCTCAATATAATTGGACTGCCAACACAGAGACATTTATGGCAAGAGCTGTATATAAATTCAATAGCCGATGGAAAGCAAGTATCCGTTACGCCATTCAAGATTTTGATGATAACAAAGACTTTGTAAACTCTGATAGTAGCGTTATCCATATAGACACATGGACAAATATCACTAAAGATATTCAGATGAGAATGCGTTATGCTCATATAGACGCAGAAAAAGATATAGCCAAAATCCATGCAGGAGGAGTAAAAACCGACTGGTCTTATGATGAGTTTAGGTTAGAGTTTAATTATCTATTTTAGATTATTCTGATAATTTTGTGTGATTGTTTTTTTATTTAATTCAATCCACACCAAAACTCAAAATAAAACAGACACCTCTACTCTCATTTGGTACGACCTCTACCGTTATATCCATAGCCATCGCTAATCTCTTGACAATATCAAGTCCTATACCACTACTATTTTCTCCACTGTAGTGTCTATTGAAGATATTTTGAGGCTCTTCTATACCCTTACCACTATCTTCTATATAGAGTTGGGTTTCTCTATGGTATATCTTGACATAGCCGTCCTTAATATTATATTTACACGCGTTTAGTATTATATTTTGGAGGATTTGTCTTGTAGCATTTGCGTTGAGTTTGACTTTAAAGTTTGAACACTCTATTTGGAAATTTATATCAGGATATAGAGCTTTTTGGACTTCTACTATATCTTCAATTATCTCACATATATTGATAAGTTCGAGTTGAAATGTATGCTCTTGTAGAAGTATTGTGAGGTTTTGGTGAAGTTGTGAGATATTATCTACGCTTTTATTGAGTCTTATGATAGCTTTGTGTTCTCTAATTTGTGGTATTTTTTCGATAAGTCTCATATTGAGTTTAATAGAAGTTACAGGAGTATTTAAATCGTGAATTAAATCTTTAGCAAATTTATCAAGTGTGGCGATACTCTCTTGAAAAGGTTTGATGGCATTTTTGGCTAATCTATAGCTAATATATCCAAAAATAAGTAAAAGTAGTATCTGAATAGCGATAATTTTGGCTCGTATAACCATAATCTCTCTATCAAATGCCTCTCTTGACTTAGAGGCTTCTATATAGCCTTCATTTCGTTCTAATGGTATAAGCTTGATAAATCTATCCTCTTTTATGGTAAAGTTACGGATATTTATATGCTCTCTTTTTTGATTTATAATATGGCTATACTCTTTACTAAATGGCTTTAGGGTCTCTCCCATTTTGATATGCCGTGCATACTCTATTATAGAGAACTCTTCATCTTTGAGTATATGATTTTCCATCTGTTCAAAATAGAAAAATCCACTAGAGAGAATAAGAAATCCAACACTTACAAAATAGGCGATAAAGAACTTAAAAAAGGCTCGTCGCTCATGATGATACAAGTGAGTATCCTATCCCTTTGAGGGTGGTTATCGGTAGTCCTACTTTACGCAATCTATTGATATGCACTCGCAAAGAGCCTTCACTCATCTCACTTCCCTCGCTTAGGGTATCAAAAATCTGCTCTTTGGTGAGTGTTTTTTTGATATTTTGGAAAAGTAATTTGGTTATCTCTAGCTCATAAGGGGAGAGTTTGATAAATTTATCCTCTTTGGTGAGTTGGTTATTCTCTATATCAAAGCTAAAATCATCTATTTTTATCTCATTGGAATAGGTGTGATATGCTTTTCGTAGGAGAGCTTGAATTCGGATTAAAAGCTCATCAAAATCAAACGGTTTCTTGATATAATCATCTACACCCACTTCAAAACCTCGTGAAAGTGAGGCTATATCTGTAAGGGCTGTGATAAATATAGAGGGGGTTTTATCTCCACTCTCTCGCAGACTCTTTAGGAGTTCAAATCCATCTAAGAGAGGAACATTAATATCCAATAAAAAAAGGTCAAAATGCCCCTCAAATGTGACATCAAGAGCCATCTCTCCATCTAATACATGAGTAACCTCTAGCCCCTCATCTTCTAATAGCTCAATCAGTGTCTCTGATAGAACTGCGTCATCTTCTAATAGTAGTATTTTTGCCATAGTTAGAGTATATTATAAGTGGCGTTAAGATAATGTTAATAGTCTTAAAAGTAAGTAGATATAATATACTACAAAAAAAGAGGAGATTATCTATGAGTGAAGATAAGCAATCAATACGCAGATATGAGCTACCAAAAAGTAAAAAGCCTAGAATAATAAAAGAGAAGAGAGCTTTTAGCTCTATATACTTTAAAATCAAAATCCTATTTATTATCTCTGTAACTCTTTTGATAGGTATAGTAGCTATGAGGTTTATCAATACAGATAGTATAAAAAAGGTATATAACAATACTATAAGTAACATAACAAAAAAAGAAGAAAAAAAAGAAGAAACTTTCACACCACCAATAAGAAAATATATAGTAGCACCCAAAAAGAATGAAGTTATAAATAATTTTAATAAAGATACTAAAAATAGCATAGATAAGATGCAAAAAGCACAAAGAGATAGAATGAAAAAATATAGAGAAG
>JASFZJ010000047.1:0-19208 GCA_045267865.1 Sulfurovum sp.
GATTTACATCATTATAGTTGCTTCCTATCTCCAAATATGAGTAATTATCATCAATAGTTTCAAGTTGATTTAGCTCTATAGTTGAGATTATATCTTTGAGAATAAATCACTGACTCCATACTCATATATCTTGTCCAAAGTTCTCCCGAGGGCTATATCATTTATACTTTTTGCCTCTATATTTTTGCCCAATAGTTGAGCTATAGGTTTATCTTCAAAAGCAGTTTCGCCTCCATAGGACTAACATACTATGGCAATAGCATATATATTTACTTCGTACCCACAATTTTGGGGGAATGCATAATTATATTTAATATCCCTAATCGCTGTATAAATTCCCACGAAATCGTGGGAACTAAAAAAAGTAGTATCGGTTGGATTACCTATATTAGCTCAAATTATTTTAGTGATTGGAACGGTTTATTTTGAGGTGTTTGCTTGGGTTTTGTTTTTGTAAAATGGATATAATTGAGATATATTTTTATTGCAAAGCCCTTGTAGGGGCAGACCCATGTGTCTGCCCTTGATATGAGATAAAAACCCAATATTCACAATCAATCAAAAGGGTAGAGACACAGCTCTACCCCTACAAATCTAATTAAATCTCCACTCTATATGTAGTAACCAATATCGGTTCAAGTTGAACTGATAATGCAAAAATATACAAAAAACCATGATATATCATTTCAAACTTTGTAAAGCCTTCTCTTGAATAAAGTTCTCCCTTATGTAGTACAGATTTAATATGTCTAAAATGTGCTCTTTTAGGAAGCCCTACTCTCTCTTTAATTCTCTTGTATCCATGTTTTGTAATAAGCATTTTAAATCCTTTATTTTGATAATCAAATTATCTCAAAAGGATTTACTTTTTTTTACTTTATAGCCCTCCAAAAGCTTTATAATTATCATAAGTTCACTATCACTACAAAACTCTGAATAGAGTTTTAATTGTCTAATGGTTGAAGAGATATTAAAATCATTTATTTCAAATTCATCCACCGTATCAAAATGAACTTTTAATCTCTCTATCGCTTCTTCATATCTCCCCAAAAGAATTAGATACTCTACATTTGCGATATAACTCCACCAATCATTAATACGATACTCTAACTTAGTCCAAATATCACTATATTTACTCTGTAGAGCCTTTCTATACGCTAAATCACTAGCATTGACATAATATAAAATAGACTCCAAATAGATATAATTAATATCAAGCTATTCTCATAATACAAATATTGTAATCATCACTTGTTTATTTTGAAAGTATTTGTTCTAAATTATTCTATATTTCTAAATGCCTTGTTTAGTATGTTGATTTATTTGCATACAATAAGTATCATTAGTCAAAAAAAGTTAATAATGAATAATCAAAAAAATATTTTAATTCCATTTGGTAAAAACATCTCTAAGCTAAGAAAAGAGAGAGGTTTATCACAAGAAGAGTTAGCCTTCAAATCAGGACTTCATAGAACTCATATAGGTATGATTGAGAGAGCAGAGAGAAATATTACACTATTGAATATTCAAAAATTAGCTAATGGATTGGAGATGTCAATAGATGAGTTATTCAGGTTTTGAAAATGAAATAATTTGTTCTATATGTCATCGCAAACAGGCAACAATAGAATCTTCTGTTTATACTTGTAATGAAGAAAGTATTCACTCAAATGGTTTTTATACAGAAAAAGATGAGAAGATTAAAATTTGTAATTTTTGTTATCATAAATATTATATTATAATAGATTCTTGCTATCTAAGGGAGGGAAAGAACAATATGCGTTACCATAATAGTTATCCTCAGAGTCATTTAGATTGGCTTCAAGACACAGGAAAAACACTAACAACACAAGATGGAATACCTATAAAAGTCTTTGAACTTAATCATACCAATGATGAATCTATTTTAAGTAATTGGGCAAAACACTTTAGAAATCATTATTGTTTAGATGAAGATATTGATACATTGAGAGATGGTACAGGAAAAAGTCGTACAAAGTATTTAAATGATTTGGTATTTCCTGATACAAGTACACATTCGGGTCCAGCAACAAGATCAGGAGATTTTGGAGAAATTTTAGTTTCTGATTATGTTGAGTATCTATTAGGATATTGGGTTCCGAGAACAAGATTCTCAGAAAGACAAAATAGAAGTAATCCTACACAAGGTGTTGATGTCTTAGGATTAAAAATGTTAGACCCACACAATAAATCTAGTAGAGATGAACTATTAATTTATGAAGTTAAAGGTAAATTGACCTCAAATGCAAAAGATGAAAGTCAAAAAAGATTAGAAATTGCCATAAAAGATTCAGCTAAAGATTTTAATGTCCGTAAAGCAGAATCTTTAAATGCGTTAAAACGATATTATATGGTTCGACAACAAAGAGATAAAATAAATATCATTCAAAGATTTCAAAATCCTATTGATAATCCGTATATTGAACTTTCAGGAGCATCTGCCATTATTTTAACAAATAGGCTTGATGATTCATATATTAGTCAAATTCATACTTCTGTATGTGGAAAGGATTCTAATGAGCCTCATCCAAATCAATCTAATTTACAATTAATCATCATCAGTGGAGATAATCTTATGAATTTAGTTCATCATTTATATGAAAGGGGAGCAGATGAAGCCTGAAAATCGTTCTAAACATCTATTAAGTATAACTCGTTCTAAGGCTAAGATGTATGAATATTCTGTTCATATTGACGACCATATTGATATTTCAGATTATGACCCTTCTAAACTATATGTTTTAACAATAGGATTAATTGGAGATTTATCATTTTATGTTATTGAAGATAATAGAGCGAAAATTAAAGAGATAAAAGAGGAATTAAAATTTGCTTCTTATTTTTTTGATGCTTTTTTACAATCAAAATTAAAAGAAGAACATAGTGATTATCTAAAATTAATTGGTTCTGCATCATACTATTTATGTGATTTACAAGGTAGTGCAAGTGTTTTATTAAAATCTTTAAATTTTGAGCTTTTAGATTTATCTTCTAATCAGCTTGATAGAGCTATATATTTAGTGTTAAGTAATCAAAGCAGTTTTTTGGATGGAAAATATAGTCATAGCTTAAATGATATTTTGAATGCTTATTATAATTTTACACGAACAGGAGATAAAGTAAACTTATTTGATTTGTTACAATGGTTAAGAGATTATATATACAATAAAGGAACAGATAGGGAAATCTTATTTATTGATATACTGTTTGCAATCATTATTAATAAATATAAAAACTCTTCTTGGGTCACTTTGCCTAATTATAGTGGATTAGATATTGAATTATGGCGACCTATACTATCAAAAGATACTTTTATAAAAGAGCTATGGTCTTCTCAACATCTATTGGGAGAACAAGGAATATATCAAGGGAAATCAGCAGTTATTCAGATGCCTACAAGTGCAGGTAAAACAAAATCTACAGAATTAATTATACGAAGTGCCTTTCTTGCTAATCGAGCTAATTTGACTATTATTGTAGCTCCTTTTCGTGCATTATGTAATGAAATCAAAAATGATATGATTAAAGCTTTTGAGGGAGAACAAGGAATTAAAGTTGATGAATTTACGGATGTTCTTCAAGTTGATGAGATGGATGATTTGACAGGTATTTTAAATGGTGGAGGGAATAATATAGATACAATTTTAGTGTCAACTCCTGAAAAATTATATTTTATATTAAAACAGTTTCCTGAATTGGCTTCTAAAATAGGTTTGTTGATATATGATGAGGGACATCAGTTTGATAGTGGAGAGAGAGGAGTTACTTATGAGCTTCTTTTAGCTAGTTTAAAAACTTTAATACCCCATAATATACAAACTATACTTATATCAGCAGTTATTGGTAATGCTAGTGAGATTAATGAGTGGCTAAATGAAGATAATGGAATTGTTGTTGAAGGAACTAGTTTGTCTCCAACTTATAGAACTGTAGCTTTTGCAAGTTGGTTATATGATTTAGGACAAGTAAAATTTATAACTCCTGAAAATCCTGACAATGAAGAATATTTTGTTCCTAGAGTTATAGAGAGTCAAGTTTTAAATAGAAGAGGAAGAGAACGAACTGAAAGAACTTTTCCTAAAAAAAATGATTCAAACACAATAGGCTTATATTTGGGTTTAAAATTAGTTAATGAAGGAAGTGTAGCAATTTTTTCAGGTACAAAAGTATCTGTACTCTCTATGTGTAAAGATATTGTAGATGCTTATGATAGAGGGTTAACTATTATTCCTCCAGTAGAATATTCTGATAGAAATGAAATTCAACGATTAACTAATTTATATTCTTTACATTTTGGAGTAAATAATGAACAAACAAAAGTAAGTCAATTAGGAATTATCACACATCACGGTAACTTACCACAAGGTATTAAATTATCAGTTGAATATGCACTTCAAAAATCACTTGCTAAATATGTAATATGTACCTCTACTTTAGCACAAGGAGTTAATTTACCTATTCGATACTTGATAATAACATCTGTTTATCAAGGTGGAAAAAGATTAAAAATTAGAGATTTTCATAATTTAATAGGTCGTGCAGGAAGAGCAGGAAAATATACAGAAGGAAGTATTATTTTTTCTAACAATGAGCTATATGATAAAAGAAGGAGCCGAGAACAGGAGCAAGGGGGAAGTGGGGTATGGAAATGGAATGGAACAAAAGAGTTGCTAAATCCTTTAAATTCTGAAGCTTCAACTAGTAGTCTTTTAACTATATTTGATAGCATTGATAATTTCACTCCAAATATTAATGTAGATTTTTTATTAAATCTTTTAAACAAGCCTGATTTATTACCTATTGAAAATGAGTATATTTTACAACAGCTACTTTGGAAAAAGAGTATTTTAAATTCTATAGAAAGTTATATTTTAATGAATATGGAAAGTGAGATAAATATTGAAGAGATTATTCAAAATACATTAGCTTATTATAGTGCAACAGATGAAAAAAAGAGTCAATTAGTAGATTTGTTTCAAAGAGTTAAAGAAAATATTGAACAAAATATACCTATTGAAAAACAAAAAATTTATGCAAAATCACTATTTGGAATTGATGATGTAAAAGAGTTAGAAGAGTGGTTAAATGTAAATTATCAGTCTTTATTGGGGGTAAGTAGTGATGAAGAGTTATTTCATATTTTATGGAATATTCTTATTCAAAAAATTAAGAATAATACATTTATCAAATATACACCAAATAATACATTAGAGAATATTGTTATAAATTGGATAGGAGGAATCTCCTATTTTGAAATTTTTAATAATACAAAAAATAATAATATAAAAATAGGAAATCGTAATTTAACAATCGAGCATATTATAAATATATGTGAACAAGCCTTATCTTTTGAAGGAAGTATGATTCTGAGTACTTTAATTGAATTATTAGAACTTCAAGAAGAATCAGAAGATAGAGAATCATTAAAAGAAAATTTAAAATTTGTACAAAAACAAATTAAGTATGGGCTAGATACCTCAAATAAAATCATTATTTATGAGTTAGGTTTTAGTGATAGAGTTATTTCGCAAGATTTAGAAAGGAATGTATGTTCTATTCCAAGTTTATCTAGATTTGATATTAAAAATTCTTTTAGAAGTAATTCTACTCTTGTTGAGGGTATTTTAAATCAGTATCCTTCTTATTTTAGGGTTTATTATGAAACAAGTTTTATGAGTAATACACTTTAAGATGCAAATAGTTGAGGCAGATAGGGGTTGGTATAGAAAATAGTATTTCTCATCTACCTCTTGATGATGATTTTGTGGAATTTTAGGAAAATCAATATTTGTCCAATAATATCTAGGGCGTGATTGAGCTGAAAAAAGAGAAGAATTTAGTTCAATAAAATCTACACCAACCATTTCACTCATAAGATTACCCCATTTATTTTTGACATTTTCCAATAAAAAATATTTAGGTTTAAGTTCTTTGTAAAGACGAATATACTCATAAAATAGTCTTGATTTCTCACCTTTTAGACCTAAGCCATTTTGGGCATTACTCAAATCTTGACAAGGACTACCACCGATAAGTAAATCTATTTGAGGTAAATCAGAAGCTTTTATCTCTTTGACATCTCCTAAGTGAATAATAGTAGGATAGTTTTCTTTTGAGACTTGTATGGCATATTTATCTACTTCTGAGGCATAGTAATTTGTAATGGGAATATTGAGCTTTTCTAGTGCTATTCTTGCACAAGATATACCGTCAAATAGGCTTAGTATGTTCATACTATCTATCCTTTTATTTTTTGAGATTATAGCAAAATTATATTACTATTCCAAACTATCTTTTTGAAGAAAAAGAGATAAATTTTCAATTTTTCAAGGGTTAGATAATATTTTGGAAGTCTCTACCAAATCAAATCTGCCTATTGGTTGGTCACTTAGTGCTTTTAATCTGATGATAGACTTTGATGGAGACAAAAAGATAAGCCTAGAGTGTGCCTTTCAAGGGAGCAAGATATTTGAGGGAGATAAACAATACAAAGACATCTATTTCAAATCAAGTTTAGAAGCCAAAAAAGATATAAGACTCAAAACATCAGGGGCTATTATCAGCTTTGAGTTTGAGGGTGAATATTGGGATAATGAACCCAAAACAGCTTTTTATGATTGGATGTATATCAAAGCACTGTACCAAAACAATGCTCAAACCATAGAAGAACTCTGTACTTATGAAGCCTTTAGCAATATAGAGTTTAACCCTGCTAAATCTATCAATTGCCAAGCACGGACTTGTGCTATTTTGGTATCACTCATCAAACAACATAAAATAGAAGAAGCATTAAGTTCAAAAGAGAAGTTTATAGAGATGATTTATCCTAAGGTGCTTGTGCAAGGTGGGCTTTTTTAGTAAAAAGTGATAGTCACATTTAGGTATAGATTGGAGTGAGTTTACTTCGTTCCCACAATTTTGTGGGAATGCATAATTATATTTAATATCCCTAATCGCTGTATGAGTTCCCACGAAATCGTGGGAACTAAAAAACTTGTATTTTAAATCACCCCTCCAAATCCTTCTCCCCCATAACCCAGATAAATACCAGTGGGATAAATACCAAAGTCATAAGTGTTCCTACTATTAATCCTCCTATGGCTACAGCACCTAGTGGGGCTAGTTTTTCTAGTCCTATTGCTGAACCTAATGCTACTGGTAACATTCCTGCTGATACTGAGAATGCTGTCATTAATACTGGTCGGCTTCTTAGTGTTATTGACTCTATCATCGCATCTTTTTTGGATATTCCATCAGCCATTCTCTCTAGTGCGAAGTGGATTAGGAGTATTGCGTTGTTTACGATGATACCTGCTAAAAGTATGAACCCCATCATCGCTGGCATTGATACATGGTAGTCTAATATGAGTAAGAACCATGAGCCTCCTATGATGGTTAGAGGTATTGAGACTAATATCATTAATGAGATTTTGATGGAGTTAAACATCGTGACAAGTGTCAAAAATATAAATAGTATGGCGAAAAATATCGCTCCTATCATTCTTCCTGCTGCTTCATTGAACTGTTTTATATCTCCTGTTTGCTCCATTGTTACGCCTTCTGGGAGTGTTAGGTTTTGCTCTTTTGAGGCTTTGTCAAAGGAGTCCATTATGTGTGTTATGGCTGATTTTTCTCTATTGGCAAATATATCTAAGGTGTAGTTTAACCCCTCTCTTGTGATGATTGTAGGCTCTATTGTGGAGCTAAATGAGGCGAAAGTTTTGAGTGGTACTTTGCCTTTGGGTGTATTTATTAGGGTAGATAATATCTTCTCTATGGAGTTGTTTTCTGATTTGGGTAACCATACTCTTACACCATAATCAGCACTATTTTGTTTAGGGAAACTCGCTACCATTCCACCTCTTATGAGCATCTGTATCTCACGCACTATTGAGTCATTGGTTAGTCCATATTGAAGTGCTTTTGCTTCATCTATCTCCATAATATAGACCTTTTTATCATACTCCCAAGTACGCAATATTGATACTAATCCTTGTGTTTGGTACATCACTTTCTCTATCATCTCTCCTGCTTTTTCAAGCTTCTCTATATCTTTGGCACTAAGCATCACAGCTATATTTCCTCTAATACTCTTCATAGCAGTTCCACCTGCTGGAGATACCTCTATACTTTTGACATTGGGTAGGGCTTGAAGTTTGTGTCTCAACTCTGTTGCTATAAGCCATATATTTATATCTCTCTCAAATCTATTGACATAACTAGCTTTGAGATATATCTTATCCACTCCTCCACCTGCACCCACACTCATCACACCTGCTTCACTACCGATACTTCCTGATATACGTAAGATTTGAGCCTCTTTTGCTATAATGAGATTAGCTTGTTTTACTATCTCTTCGGATTTACTTATAGGTAAGTTACTATCTGTTGTGATACGGATATTTATCTCTCCTGTATCCATTGGTGGTGTTAATTCTTTACCCACTGTTGGCATTACACCTTTGACACTTATCACAAATAGCATAATCAAAATCACAAAATAGAGAACGGCTATCTTTTTGCTTTCTAGTGCCATAGTGACGGCTTTTTTGAAAAATTCTACTGTAAATTGGTTGGCTTTTTCTATATATTTATGAAAAAAGTCTTCTGGTATGCGTATCCAAGGGCTTTTGATAGACAAAATAACCAAAGATAGAAGAGGTACAGCCGTGATAGATATGACATAAGACGCACTCAAAGCTAGAAGTAGAGTACCTACAAGAGGCTGAAATATTGTCTGAGGATAACCACCCACAAAGAGCATAGGAGCTAGTGCTATCATCGTGGTAACTGTACCACTGAGGTCTGCAAACATAATCTCTTTTGTCCCCATAAAGACGGCTTTATGTATCTCTTCATTCATCTCTTTGTGATGGCGTTCTATATTCTCCATCACCACCACGGTATCATCGAGCAGAAGCCCCAATGCCAATATAATAGCAGTAAGTGTAATAACATTAAAATCAATACCAACAAGATACATCAAAGCTATAGTTGAGCCATATACTATAGGGATAGTTATAAGCACTATAAGCACTTGACGAAAACTTGCCAAAAAGAGGAATACCACAATAGTAGCCATAATAATAGCATCACGCAAAGAGGTAAACATATTGTCTGTACTTAGCTTGATAGTCTCCTCTTGTGTATCTGATATTTCAAAATTGATATTTGGATATTGTCTCTGGAACTTCTCTATCACACCCTTGACTGAGTGGATAGTACGGATTACATCTGCTGTGGTTGAGCGTTGGATAGATAGGGCTATAGCCTTTTTGCCATTTCCATAATATAGAGAGCTATTTTCATAATGACCAAAATATATATCTGCTATATCTGATAGTTTGAGATTTGCTCTTATTGGTAGAGATTTTAGCTTTGTTATTTTGTCTCTTTTACCTGTTACTTTGAGTAGATATCGATTAGTCTCATTGGTTACAATACCTAAAGCATAATCTCTATTATTTGATTGGATAAGAGCCATAATCTCAATAAGACTCAATCCATACTGATCCAATTTATTCTTATCTATAATTATCTGTAGCTCTTTTTGGTATCCACCAAATATATCTACATTGGCTACACCTTGCGTTTTGAGTAGGGCTTGTTTGATGTCACTATTTGCCAACTCTCTTATCTCTTGTAGATTATCTCCCACCTTAGGACTAATAGCATATATAACAATAGGTGGAGTAGCCTCTGTGATTTTTATCACTTGTGGCTCTTTGATAGATTGTGGTAGCTTTGAGCGAATTTTGGCTATGGCATTATTTACATCATTTACAGCATCATTGATACCTTTGCTATAGTCAAACTCTGCTGATATAATGGTCACTTCGTCCATTGTAGAAGATGTCACCCTGCGTATCTCATCAAGAGTATAAAGCTCCTCTTCCACAGGTACGGCTACATTTGTGGCTATACTCTTGGCTGAGGCTGATGGTTGGACTATTACAATCGCCACTTCTGGGTAGTTGGAGTTTGGGAATAGATTTCTATCCATTTTGGTATATCCAGTGATACCGATAAAGATAAAAAGAGCCAAAAATGAGATAATAAAGTGAGGGCGTTTGAGAAGTCTCTCTATAAATGATGGCTTCTCTTTAGTTGATGAATTATTCATTTATTTTGCCTCTTATTTCTACTTTGTCATAAAATGGTAGCTTGGATAGTTTGCTTTGACTTCCTTGTGCTATAGACTCAAGTGGACAACTTCTAAGAAGTGCTATCTTCTCATTTTCAAAGATGACATCTACACTATGAGGAGTAAAAACAGAGTTCTCATATACCATTATTTTTTTGCCATATTTGGTATGCAAGAGTGTATTACTAGGTACTACACACCCATGATATTCTCCTATTATTACATCAATAGAGACAAAACTACCCTCTGGCATATTAAGCTTGGTATTAATCTCTACTTCTGCAACAGAGAGACCATTTTTGGCTTGTGTATAGATGCGTTTTATCTCTCCTATCTCTTTATTGTTCACAAATACACTCTCACCAATCTTGATAGGATTATTAGTAGGAGAGAATGAAAAAGTTATCTTCTGTGCTAATTGACTAAGAGTTAATATCGGTTGGCTAGGATTAGCAAGATTTCCTTTTTGGAGAAAAATAGTACCAATAGTACCATCATAAGGAGCTTTTATATCCAGATAAGTAAGCTGGATATTTAGCTGTTTTATCTTCTCTTCTGTTGTGATATATAGTGTCTTTTTGGCTTGAAGTCCTAGCTCTATCCCCTCTAGCTTCTCTTGGGGTAATGCTCCCACTTTATATAGCTTAACATTTCTCTTATATATCTTTTTAGTTAGTTTATAGTCATCTTTTTGCTGTTTTAGAACTATCTCTGTACTCCTTATGGTAGTTAATAGCTCTCGTTTGTCTATAGAGACCAAAAGCTCACCTTTGGATACCTTTTGAGACTCTACTACAGATATATTTTGGATATATCCACTAAGCTTTGTAGAGATTTTAGCACCTTTCTTAGACTCCAATAATCCCAAAAATTTCTCACTCTTCTGCACTCCTGCCCTCTTGGCTTTGATTAGAGAGATAGTGAGTGTAGGAAGTGAGGCTAATGGCTCATTTACTATTGTACTTTTGCGTTTTTTCAAAAGTACCACTCCTGCAAACACGACCCCAATTATTATCAAAATAGCTAAAACTTTCTTCATCTCTTTTCTCCTCTTTCCATTAAATAATCCATATAAAACTTACCTTTTTGGTAGTTGTACCTACTCTCTATAAGTTTTGCTTTTGCTATATGCGTCTTACTCTTTGCATAGAGTAAATCATTGAGCGTAATAGCATCATTTTGATACCTCACTCTCTCTATCTTCTCACTCTTTTTAGCCAGTCTAAGCTGTTTGACATTTGCTATATACGAAGCATACTCTTGCTTTATCTTCTCCGATGCCTCTATGATAGACTTCTTGAAGTCAAGAAGTGTCTGTTTCTGCTCTAGTGAGGCTTTGATATATGCTATCTTTGCCATCTGAGTAGAGGCTCTGGATTTCCCAAAATCCATAATTGTCCGCTTTGCATTCACACCCACCTGCCAAGTCTCCTCTTTGTCCCAATCTCCACTATTGGCATTGCTACTATCATTGATGCCATAGTTATATCCATAATAGCTATTTAGAGAGACTTGTGGGAGCTTAGAAGCATTACTTTTTTGGATATTTTTATGAGCTTTTATGAGGGAAAGATTAGATATTTTGACTCTATTTAGATTTGAAGTTCTATCCATTATATTAGATATATTATATCTAGGTCTTTTTACTTTTACTCTTATAGATTTGAGACGCTTTATCTTCTTTACTCCCACAAGTGAAGCAAGAGATGCTTTGCTAATAATGATATTACTCCTAAGTATCTTTAAATAAGCACGATTACCCTCTATATCACTCTGAGCTTTTAGCAAATCTATTTGAGACTTTTTACCCAAATCTACCTCTATCTCTATCTGTCTATTGAGTTTATTCAGAGCATTAAGATAAGATTTTTGAGCCGATACCATCTCTATCATAGCCAGAGTAGAGAGATAGAGAGAGCTGATATTATATACCAACTGCTCTTTGGTAAGAGAGTGTTTGCTTTTGGCTATATCCTCAGCTATCATATCAATCTCAATCTCACGACTCTGAGCAAACCCAGTAAAAAGAGGCACAGAGTAAGAGATACCAGTACCAAAAAGGTCTTTGGTAGTAGGCACAACCACACTAGGGTCTTTCATAGTTGAAGGAGTCACAGGTGCTAGTGTCCGTGGAGTATTGAAGTGAGTATAATTTGCCACAAGCTCAATTTTCCCATAAGAGTTAGCACGACTTTGATTTCGTTTAGCACGACTATACTCTATATCAGCCTTACTCTTTTTGATAATATTACTATTAGTAAGTCCTACATCTATAAGTTGAGGTAGAGAGAGAGCATAAATAGCAGAGCTAAATAGTAGATAAAGTAGTAATTTTTGCATAGAATATCCTTATATAAAAGATATTCTACTCTTTTGGTGTTAAGGGTTTATAAAGATTAAACTCACCAAACAATATATTAAGTTTTTAAGTATTTGGCAGTGTCAAACCTACAAAGTGCGTAACATCAATTTATAATTTAACTTAACCCATATTTCTAAATTTTGCTCTTTGAACAAAAATATTAAACAAGTGTATTGAGACTCAAAGAGTAGAGAAGTTAAATACGTTGGGGTGGGTAAATATATAAATATACCCCACGAAAAAACTACTTCAAGTCAAATGGTGATGACATGTGTAGCTTTTTTGAGTTTAATTTCTTAAGTTCCTCTGCTACCATAACTTTCAAATCTTTCATCTTTGCCATAAGTTTATTTTGTTGGATTATCGCACCTGTTGATGCTAGTCTTGGCATAATTGCTATAGCCTTTTGTCCTGTTGGAGACTGATAGAAAGCGTTTAATTCATCTATCTCTTTTTCTGTGTAGTGCTTGATATATAGATTGGCTATATCATCTTTTACTGTCTCCCAACCCATAGACTTTTTGAAAAATGCTTGTATAGTGGGTCTCACCTCTTTGAGAGTGGGGTTTTGTTTGATTTGCATATTTGTAATTCTCTCTATTATAGCCTCATAGTTATCTTTGAGTCTCATATTTTTGAGAAGTAGATTTCCCTTCTCAATAGATGCCATTTTGACTTTTTTTGTGGGTGCTTTGATAATAGTAGCTGTAGTAGCTTTGGCTGAGTGGTCATGTCCATCATTTTCACTGTGTTCTATTGCACACAATGATAATGGAAGAGCTAGGGCTAGAGCGATAAGTAGAGATTTTGACATATTGAATTCCTTTTGTTTTGTAATGGAATTATTATAACTTATATCTCTTAATTGTTTGTTACTAGTGAACGCTTTTTATGCGTTACACTTCTTATCTATATATGATTGTACAAATTTACGCACATCTGCATATACAAATGAGTCTTTATACCCATCTACCTTACCACCACTTGCGTTGGGGTGTCCTCCACCATTTCCAATATGTCCAGCCATTAGTGATACATCTAACTTATCATTACTCCTAAGAGAAAAACCACCTCTAAAGTTTATATCCATATAGAAATCATAATCATCATTTGCCACCATACACGCATTTCCTATGATGGAAGCATTGCCTACATTGTAGCCCAATATCCCCTTATAGCCTTTATAATTTATAGTGAGTCTATCTCTATCTTGTGTAAGCAAATTAGTTACATAATATGCGACTAAATTATCTTTAGTATTATTTTTTTCTGCTCTAAAAAAGCCTTTTTTGGCTTGATGAAGGTTATCATCTAGCTTTATAGGAGCATCCTCTTCATATACAAGAGATTTGGCAAAGTCTATAAGTGATAGCTTGAACTCTCTATCTTGTGTTGGAAATAATATACGATTTATCTCTCTAGCTCCTGAAATCATACCCAACATCACTTTACCATACTCAAATAGTTCATCATCACTTACCCAAATATCTATAGCATTGATAGCTTTTACTATAGTTGCTAAGCTACTGTCTTTGTCAAAGCCATAGTGAGTTTTAAGCCAATTATATGTTATATCAGTTGCACACCTAGAGCTATCAAGTTTGTACCATGCAAATCTCTCTGATGCACTTTTACCTGTAGCATGGTGGTCTAGTAGTTGGATTTTTGCACCTACTCTTACGACCTCTTTCTCTATCCAATTTGCCTCTTTTGTAGTTAGGTTCAAATCAGTTATAAGTATAAGATGTTCTATCTTATCGCTACTTTTGATAAATTGATACTGCTCTATTTTATTTATTATCTCACTCAAACGAGCTGACACCTCTGCACCATAGTTGGCATTATAACAAGAGATATTATCAAAGCATTGAGTTGAAAGGTATTGACACCCATAGCCATCGAGGTCTATGTGTGATAAGTGGTATATTTGTTGTTTCATTATAGTATATCTCCTAGTGTTAGACCATCTAAAAAGTCATCTATTTTATTTTGAAAATTCATTAAGAAAGGGGATATTGGACATCTCCCTATAGCTCCATTGGGACATGTACTCGAATAGCTAGTACAGTCAAAAACTTGTGGTGATTTTCCCTCTGATGCGATAATTATTTCACTGATACTAATACTATCTACATCTTTAGCTAAACTAAATCCTCCATGAGCACCTTTACGAGACTCTAGTATCCCTTTTTTGGCTAAACTTTGTAGTATTTTTGCAAGGAAGCTTTTTGGTATAGAGAGGTCATTAGACAACTGTTCAGCACCTATAGGTACATCAGATTTACGGATAACATCTAATGATAACAGAGCATATTCAGTAGCACGAGTTAGTAGCATATATAGAGCCTTTAAGATAATTAGGAGTATTTTACTCTAATTATCTTAACTTTGATAAATATTATTAGACTTCTTTCAAAACTAAAGATATGATAAATTAAAGATATAGAAAAATATAAGAAGTTAAATAAGTTAAATAAGTTAAATAATTATGCTAATTCTACTTCACATGTTTAGCAATAAGATGTATTGCCATACCATAAGAAGTAGAATTATTATATTTAGTTAATACTCTGAAATTTCTAGTACCTAGCCAAATATCATCATGTGTTTTGTTACGATTTTTGAGTAGATAAGCCTTTGATTGAGGAAAAGAGGCTAGTGGCTTAATACCGTGTCTTCGTATCTTTTTTAGAGATATAGTTCTTCTATGACTTGTTCTAAGTCTTCTATACCTTTTACCTTTAAATTTTGTAGCTACGGCTACTTTTACACCTTTTCTCCAACCGTTCTTATGCATAAATTTGGCGATAATTCCTATAGCATCTTCTAAGTCCCATGGGTCTTTTTTGCCATCTCTATTATAATCCATTCCATATCTTCTAAAGATAGATGGCAGTTGTTGCACCACACCCATAGCCCCTGCAAATGAGCCTTTGAGTTTCTTGATATTATATCCTTGCTCTCTTGCCATTAGAAATAGATGTTTAAATTCTGACTTAAACATTTTTTTCATACGGTTGGGGTGAAATGCCAAAGTAGCAAGTGCATCTAAGATACGATAATCCCCACTATACTCACCAAATTTACTCTCAACTGCAATAAATCCAATGATATAATCCATATCCACACGATATTGCCGTGAAGCTTTTTTGAGTATTTTATAATACTCTCTCTTAAACTTTTTGGCTTTTTTGAGACTTTTTCTATCCAATACATGAGCCTTGTATCTCTCCCATGAGCCATTGGTTGTGCCTACTTTGTATCTGCCTGTATATCTATCTAGTGTATCTCTATCAAGTCTAGCATTTCGTAATATAGATACCATATACGAGCGTTTGAAATGGTATTTTTTGACCATCATAGAGATAAACCTCTTCACCTCTTTTTTGGCTAAAAAATCATATTTGATAGGTGGTCTATCATCATTGGATAATAGTATTAATGGCAACAGCATAACCATAATAAGTCGTCTTAAAAATTTCAAAATCACCCCTCCCGACGAAGCTTCTCTATCTTATCTGTATGAGCTAATCTGCTCTTCATATTATTATCTTTCTCATACTCATCTATAATAGAACGCACTTTTTTACCCTCTATCACTTCCACATCAAGTAATACAGCAGTCATATTTTCTATCGCTTGATGATATTCGTTGAGTGTCTTTTTGACATAAATATATCTCTCATTAAGTTTAGTTTTAATGTAGTGATCCATATCTTCTGACATCTTTTCGCTGTAGTCTGTACTTACAGCTCCACCACCTAAAAATGAATTTTGACTTCGTGAAAGTACCATAAGTCCTGCTACATCGGTCATACCATAAACAGTTATCATATCTTTGAGTATTGAGGTAGCTCTATCTAGGTCGTTTCCTGCTCCTGTACTGACCTCGCCGATAAAGACATCTTCGGCTGCTCTACCACCTAACAATACATCTACTTCTGCAAATAGTTCATGTTTTTGTTTCAAAAATCTCTCTTCATCTTCTGGTAGGTGAAGCGTATATCCCAACGCTCCTAATCCTCTAGGGATAATAGAAACCTTGGTAACTCTTGCAGCTCCTTTGGTAAGCTCTGCCATAAGGGCGTGTCCACTCTCATGATATGCTACAATTCTTTTTTCTACTTCTGATATTTTACGATTTTTCTTCTCTATACCTACAAAAGAGCGTTCAATAGCTTCCAATAAATCTGCTTGGTCTATCTCTTTTTTATTAAATCTTCCTGCCAATAACGCAGCTTCATTAATAATATTTGCTAAGTCTGCACCTGCTAATCCTGCTGATTGTTTTGCTACTATCTCCAAATCTACTACTGCAGCTAATTTAACCTCTTTGGAGTGTACTTTTAATATAGCCAATCTTCCTGCATAATCTGGCTTATCTACAAGCACTTGTCTATCAAATCTTCCAGCCCTAAGTAACGCAGCATCTAGTATCTCTGGTCTATTGGTAGCAGCTAGTACAATTACAGGTGTATCTGTACCAAATCCATCCATCTCTGCAAGGAGTTGATTTAGAGTCTGTTCTCTCTCATCATTTCCTCCCATCTGTCCACCACTTGCACGGCTTTTACCAATGGCATCAATCTCATCAATAAAGATAATAGATGGAGCTACCTTTTTTGCTTGTTCAAATAAATCTCTTACTCTTGAAGCACCAACACCTACAAACATCTCTATAAATCCAGAACCACTTACAGAGAAAAATGGTACAGAAGCTTCTCCTGCTACAGCTTTGGCTAGAAGTGTCTTACCAGTCCCTGGAGGTCCTACTAATAGGAGTCCTTTTGGTATTTTCGCACCAAGCTCAATATATCTCTCAGGGAATTTGAGGAAATCAACTATCTCTTTGACCTCATCTTTAGCTTCTTCTACACCTTGTACATCGTCAAATTTGGTATCAGGTTTTTCAGAGCTAATAAGCTTATCAGATTTCCCAGCACCTAGTATTCCACCCATACCTTTACTCATCTTTCTTGCCAAAAACATCCAAATCCCAAAAAAGACCAAAATAGGTAAGAGTGAACTTAAAATTTCTCTAAGTAGTCCTTGACCCATCACACCCTCATAAGTTATCTTCTTCTCTTCAAGAAGTGGTATCAACTCTTTATCATAAGTAGGTACATTTTGAGCCACAAGTCTTACTTTACCTACATCACTCTCTGCTATCGCCTCTATAGTAGTAGGTGTAAGTTTAACCGTCTTAATTGTACCTTTGTTTATCTCCTCTTTCATCTGGGAGTATTTGATATGTTTTGTCTTTGTTATTCCATTGTTTGTACCCATCATATTATCAATATCACTATCACCTACAAATGATTTGAAAATTAGAATAATAATAATTGAAAACAGTGCAAATGCTAATAGTGGATTGTCCTGAAAAAAGTTATTATTATTATCTTGGTTGTTATTATCTTGGTTTGCCATTAAATTATCTCCTTTTGATAGACAAGTGTCACCCACTCGTCTTTTAGTGTTCTTTTTAGTAATTTAAGCTCTCCAAAGGAGGCTGTTACCAAATCTTCTTTTTTATCTAAAATACCTGAAAGTATCAGTATCCCATCATCTGTACAAGCTCGTTTGAGTTCTTTTGCCAAAAACTTCAAAACATCAGCTATAATATTTGCTACCACTACATCATACTCACCCTTATTTTTATCTAGTTTATCTCTCTTATCGATAGAACCCTCCCAAAGAGAGTTATATTTTTCACTATTTAATTCAAAATTTTCTCTACAACTTTTCACTGATAGTGGGTCGGTATCACACAAATCAACAGTTGCACCCAATTTCGTACAAGCCAAACCCAATATCCCACTACCACAACCCACATCTACTATAGATTTGGTCTCATCCACAAACTCACTAATAGCCTCAAGGCAAGAAAAAGTAGTAGCATGATGCCCTGAACCAAATGCCAAAGCAGGGTCTATCTTGATATTGATAAACTCCTCTTTCTCTTCATACCAACTAGGAGATATATAAAACTTACCAGCCTCTATAGGTTGTACAGAGTCTTGATAAGATTTTATCCAATCAATATTCTCTTTTTGCTCCATATTATAGCTCATCTCTATAGGCTTTTCCAAACTTTTACATAAGGATACAAGAGCTTCTTTAACGAAAGTTAAATCAGACTCTGAGCGTACAATAATCTGCCCATCTCCAAACTCCAATCCCTCATTATAAATATTCAAAATAAAATCAGCGATGACTTCTACAAAATCATCATTTAGGCTAATGGTTAGTTCAAAATATGTCTTAGTCATTGGCAACCTTAAATGCTTCTTCAAGGTCAAGTGTACCCTCATAAAAGGCTTTGCCTACAATAGTACCATCAATACCAGCATCTATCAATGCATGAATATCACTCATATCTTTGAGTCCTCCAGATGCAATCGTCTCTAGTCCACAAGCCTTTTGAATTTCAAGAGTAAATTCTACATTCACCCCAGTCATCATACCATCTCGTCCAACATCTGTGCATATTATCGCTTCTACTCCTGCATCAGCAAACTCTCTAGCCAAATCAGTAGCCCTCATATCAGAAACCTCACCCCAACCCTCAACAGCAACAAAACCATCAATTGCATCAATTCCAACTGCGATAGGATATTTTGCTGCCATATCTCTTACAAATTGTGGGTCTTTAACTGCGATTGAACCTAAAATAATTCTATC